>JBIOXX010000279.1:0-2217 GCA_044869875.1 bacterium
AAACCGGTGATCCCGGCCTCGCCGCTGGCCTTCGTCTTGTTACGGACGTAGATTTGGCTGGCGGGATCCTCTCCCACCAAGACCACGGCGAGACCGGGCCGGACATTCTTTTCGCGGAAGAGATCCTCGACGCCCCGCTTAACTTCGGCGCGGAGCTTTTGGCTGATCGCCTGTCCGTCGATAATCTGTCCCATTTTGGCTCGGAGCCCCTGCTAGAAAGCGTACTTCACGACGATCGGCAGAAGCCGGGTCGCGAAGGCGGCATTGTTGCCGTTGAAGATGATGTCGAAGGAGACGTCGGAGCCGAGTTTGAAATGCGGGCCAAAGCTGTACTGCCAACCAAAGACCGGGATGGCGATGTCGCCGAAACCGTTGCCGTCGAAATCGGTGCCACCGCCGGCGCCGGCGCCGACGAAGATGTCGACCTTGGGCGTAATGTTGAAATAGTAGCGGAAACGCGCGCCGAAATGGACCGAGTCGGTGCCACCGGCGGTGATATCAAAACGGAAAGACAGCGAGGTATGCTCGGTGAAGAAGAATTCGGGTTCGATGCCGACGTCGAAAGCGGCGTCAAGACCGTCGGTGCCGACGAAAACGCCGACGCCGCCATTCAAGACGAACTGGCGTCCCCGAGTTTCGGCATGGGTCGCGGTGATCGAGGCGCCGAGAATAAGGAGAGCTAAAAGAAATTTCTTACCAAAGCGAAGAATGTTTCGAATCATAATCCAGCTCCTTTGGGTATCCCAGGGTGGCGCTTGCGTCCGCTCACAAGCGATCCGCCCAATCATTAAAAATTTTCCGGATTTGGGCTAACGGCTGGGTCCCTCAGTGTCAACCGATATTTCCCGTACCGCGACCTTGGTTTGACCCTTGCGGTGAAAGCCAAGCTTCTTTGCCGCCGCTAAAGAAAGATCGAGAATGCGATGGCGGTAGAAGGGCCCGCGATCGTTGACGCGGACGACGGCTTTCTCGCCATTGGAGAGATTGGTCAACTCAAGCATGGTACCGAAAGGCAGGTTGCGCGAGGCGCAGGTCATCGCGTGCATGTTGTAGCGTTCGCCGCTGGCGGTGCGGCGGCCGTGGAAGCCCGGTCCGTACCAGGAGACGAGACCAACTTGATCGGGCTCGCTCTCGATCTCGAGACTGAGATCGGCCGGCGGCGGAGCTTCCAATTCAATGCCACGGAAATGGCAGCGCACTTCCTTCTTGTTCTTGGCTTGAACGGCGCCGGCGAAAAAAACCAGCGCCGAGGCGAGGGTAGCGGCGAAGATCCGTTTTTGCATCCGCCGGGGCTAACCGCATCGCCCGGCCAAGTCAATTCGGGAGCAAACGCAAAATTCCCGCCAAATTCATTGAAAAAGCGAAGCGCGCGGGATCATTGACTTTTCGCCGAGATCCCCGCTATCTCTGGATTATGTCCAAAACTGCCAAGCCGAGGCCGCCTCAAACCCGATTGATGGTCGCCGCTTCCGAGACCGACGCCAACCTCTACTGGGCCACCAAGTTCCTCGCTCCCGATCCCATCGTCTTCATCGAGCATCGCAAGAAACGCTACCTCATCCTCAACGATCT
Source organism: bacterium (assembly GCA_044869875.1). Classification (GTDB taxonomy): domain Bacteria; phylum UBA10199; class UBA10199; order DSSB01; family DSSB01; genus DATEDP01. The sequence continues at coordinate 1,573 of JBIOXX010000279.1, forward strand.
CGAAGTCGATCGCGGCCGCAAGGAGGCCGAGGTCGACAAGGTTCTGAGCTATTCCGAAATCGAAAAGCGAATCGCGCCAAAGGGCAAGCGGGCCTCGATGTCGGAAGTGATCGCCCACGTGTTGCGCGATCTCGGCGCCAAAGAAATTGCGGTCCCTTCGAACTTTCCGCTCTCCTTCGCCTTAGGCTTGAAGAAGCAGCGCTTCAAAACCCAAGCTCTGCCCGATCCCTTTTATGCCGACCGGGTACTGAAGACCAAAGAAGAGAAAGCGGCGATCAAGCGCTCGCTGCGCTTCACCTCGGAGGCGATCCAAAAAGCCTATCGAGTTTTAGCCGAGTCCAAGATCAAGAACGGCTATTTGTTTTGGAAGGGCGCGAAGCTCAGCAGCGAGATCCTGCGCGGCGTCATCAACGTCCACCTGATGGAGAACAACTGCCTCGGTCTCGGAACCATCGTCGCCGGTGGCGAGCAGGCGGTCGACCCCCACTGCCGGGGCTTCGGTCCGCTCAAGGCTCACCAGACCATCGTTATGGACGTCTTCCCGCGCTCGATGGACACCCAGTACTACGCCGACATGACTCGCACCGTGGTGAAGGGCAAGGCTTCGGACGCGATCCGCAAGCAGTGGAACACGGTGAAGGAAGC
>JBIOXX010000280.1:0-6202 GCA_044869875.1 bacterium
CGGGCCCTCAAGACGTCGAGAGCCTCGTCGATCTTGCCGCCGAGATAGAGCGAGGATTCGCTGAAATAGTGATCGAAGAGGATTCCGAGGCGAAGCAGCTCTTCCTTGACCACTTCGAGCAGCTCAACTCCGAGCAGCTTGCCGATCTTGAGCGGATCGTCTTTGACCTGGTCGATCTTGTTTTGGAGCTGCACAACCAATTCTTCGAGATACTCCCCGCGGTAGACATCGTCGGGCAGAGCCGCGGTCACGCCGCCGACTTGGGTCAGCACCGTATGATAGTGGGAGCCGGAGCGACCCAAGGTTTGAATCTGGACGCCATGATCGTTGACGTAGAACTCGCGGGTGACTTTGAAGCCGGTGTTCTCGAGCAATCGGGCCAGGCAGTCGCCGACCACCGCGTTGCGGCCGTGGCCGACGTGCATCGGCCCGGTCGGATTGGCGCTGACGAACTCGACCAGGACCTTCTTGCCTTTTCCCAGGTCTAGCGGATTTAGCGTGTTGGAATCGCGCCACAACTCCTTCAGCGCATCGTGGTAGGCTTCGGGCCTGAGGAAAAAATTGAGGAAGCCCGGTCCCTTGACCTCGACCTTTTCGATGTAGCGCTCGGTGCCGAGGCGCTGAGCCAAATCTTGAGCCAGCTCCTGGGGCTTGCGCTTGGCGGCCTTGGCGATGACCATCGCCACGTTGCTGCTCAAGTCGCCGTGATCCTTGGCCTTGGGCGTTTCGAGCTGAATCTCGGCCGGCGGCTTGAGCTCCATGGCTCTGAGGTGGTTGGAGATCATTTCGCTGAGCTTCGACTTCATGGGCGGACCTTAATTCTTCAATTCCAGAATCTTCGCGCCGGGCAAGGGGCCGATTTGTTTCGGGTCGCCGACCACCAAGACTTGAAGGGCCTCGGGCTTAAGGTATTTTTCAGCTACCCGGTGGATGTCGGCGAGCGTCACTTTTTCGATGTTCTCCCGGAATAGCTCCAGGTAGTTGGGCGGGTAGCCGAAGAAAGTGAAGCGGGCCTCGTCCTTGGCGAAGTTATATCTCGGCTCGTACTCCGAATAGAGCGAATTGAGCAAGGACTGCTTGTAGAAGGCCAGCTCGGCCTCGCTGATCGATCCGGGACGGCGGATTTCTTCCAGAATTTTCCGGCTTTCGGCGAGGACTTGGCGGGTGCTGGGGCCCTTGGTTTGAGCCATCACCATGAAGATGCCGAGATCGGTTTCGAGGCCGAAGCGCGAATAGATGCCGTAGGCCAGACCCAAGGTCGAACGGACTCGCTTGCCCAAGCGGCTGACCAGAGCCTCGCCGCCGAGGATGTCGTTGAGCAGGAGCAAGGCGAACTTGTCGGGATTGAAGCGCTGATCGCCGAAATGACCCATCATCAAGGTCGCTTGGTCGGTCTTCTTCGGAATGAGGGTGAGCCCGGGCTGCCAGGTTTTGCTGAGCTTCGGAACTTCGGGCAAGGGCTGATCGGCCTTGGCCCATCCCCGGCTGTCTTTTTCGACCAGGGCCGCCGCGGCCTTGGGATCGAAGTCGCCGGACAAGGCCAAGATCATCCGATCCGGAAAAGCGAAGCGGCGGTAAAAGGCCTCGACGTCCTCGCGGGTGATGGCCTTCAAGGTCGCGGGCGTCGCGGTTCGGCTCCAGACGTTATCGGGACCGTAAATGAGCTTGGGAAACTCCCGCATCGCCAGCTTGCCCGGATCGTCGTTCTGGCGGCGCAGGTTTTCGAGCATCCGGGTCCGGACCAGCTCCAGCTTCTTGGCGTCAAAGGCCGGCTCGTGCAGCATCTCGAAGACCAGGCCCAGGACCTTGGGCAAATCTTCCTTGAGGCAGCGGAAGGCGATCAAGCCGAACTCACGGCCGATGTCGCTCTCGATGTCGGCGCCGACGGCGGCCAGCTCGGCCTCGAAGTCCTCGGGCTTACGCTTGACCGTTCCGCCCTCGCGGAGCAGCTCGCCGGTCAATTCGGCCAAGCCCAGCTTGTCGGCCGGCTCGTAGAGGCTGCCGATCCTCCAATAGAGGTAGCCTCGCACCACCGGCAGCTCCCGGTCTTCGAGCACCAGAAGCTGCAAGCCGTTCTTGAGAGTCTGACGCTGAATCGGCGGAACGTGGATCTCGGGCAAGGCCGAATTTTCCAAAGCCGACCAGGGGCGGTCGGGCCCGCTCGCCGCCGCGGCGTTCAGCGGCAAAAAGAGGCCAAGCAATAAGAACACGGCGAGCGATTTCATGATTTCGGCACCAGGACCGCGAGGCGGCGGCGTTGAGGTTGGAGGTAGGTCGCAACCAGCTTCTGCAAATCGGCCGAGTTGATGCCCCGAATCTTGGCCGGATGCTCTTGGATGTAGCGCCAATTCCCGGTCAGCGCTTCGAAGTAGCTCAGCATCTGGGCGACGTCGTCGTTGCTCTGCATCTCGTAGTTCCACTCGGCGAGCAGGCTCTTCTTGGCTTTCTTCAGCTCGGCCTCCCCCACTCCTTCGCGGCCGATCTTTGCCAGCTCGTCGTCGACGGCGGCCAGCACCTCCTCGGTGCTGTGGCCGGGCAAGGGCGAAGCATAGATGAGAAAGAGGTTGTCGAGCCGCGAGCCCGGCGAACCCGAGCTGCAGCCGACGTTCTGGACCAAGCGGTCTTGGACGACCAAGCGGCGGTAAAGCCGGCTGGTCCGGCCTTCGCAGACCACTTGGACGAAGACGTCGAAGCTGTAATCGTCGGGATGAGGCATGGTCGGCTTGAGGTAGGCCGCCATCAGCATCGGCGAGGCCGCGAAGGGGACGTCGACCCGCTTCGGCGCCGTCGGCTCCGGCTCCTTAACCGCCACCTCCGGCGGCTTGGGGCCGGACGGAATCTTGCCGAAATACTCTTCGAGAATCACAGCCGTCGCCGCGACGTCGATGTCGCCGACCACCGCCCCGACCATGTTCGAAGGGACGTAGTACTTCTTATAAAACTCTTCGAGCTGGGTGGCGCTCAGCTTCTCGACGTCGCTGGCGTAGCCGATGGTCGGCCGGCGATAGGGACTGACTTCGAAGGCCGCTCCCATCATCGCTTCGTAGAGCGTGCCGAAGGGCGAGTCGTCGACCCGGCTTCGGCGCTCTTCCCGCACTACGTCGCGCTCGGAGTAGAACTCGCGGAAGACCGGATCGCGGAGCCGACTCGACTCGAGGAAGGCCCAAAGCTTCAGCTTGGTGTTGGGGAGCTGGACGAAATAGCTGGTGAGATCCTGGCTGGTGGTGGCGTTGAGACCGGAGCCGCCGTTGCGCATGTAGATTTGAGAGAACTCTTCTTTGACGACGTAGCGTGAAGCCGCCGCGGCCAGCTCCTGGCGCCGCTTCGCCAATGCGGCCTTGCGGGCCGGCGGGGCCGCGGCCCATTCGGCCTGGACCTTTTCGATTTCGGCCAGCAGTCGCCGCTCGGCGGCGGCATCGGTGGTGCCGATCTCGGTGGTGCCCTTGAAGGCCATGTGCTCGAGCAGATGGGCGATGCCGGTCTGGCCGTCGGTCTCGTCGATGCCCCCGACCTTGACTTGAATGTAAGCCGCGAAAACCGGAGCTCCGGGCCGGCGGAGCAACAGGAAGCGCATGCCGTTGGAGAGGGTGATCTCCTTGACCTCATCGAGCAGGCCGGGATTGGCGCGAAGCGGTGCGGCGGCGAAGGAGAACAAAATGATAAGAAGATAAAAAATTCGTTTCATAAACGTGTCATCCTGAGGAGCAAAGCGACGAAGGACCTCCTACTGCCTTGGTGGGTAGAGATCCTTCGCTATGCTCAGGATGACACCGCTCAACGGCTAACAAACCCAGCGGGATGCGGCGAGCGAATTCGCCTCACCAGCACCGCATCCGCCCACCCTCGAAGTCGGCCGAGCATTGGGAGGTCTTTCCGTTCTTGATCAGCGCCGATCCGCTTAGGGTCTTGCCCAGCGCCGGGTTCTTCACCGTCACCGAATAGCGCCCCTCCGGAATCTTAACCCGGGTCGCCGGAGTTTCCTGGCCCGAAAAATAGCCGGCCATCGTCACTCGGCCCCAGGGCACCGCGCTGACTCGAAGTGAGCCGAAGCCCGGCGCTTTCCTGGTGAGTTGAAAAACGTAGGGCATGGGCGAAGGTTCTGCTCCCACCGTGAAAGTCTTGGACTCGCCTTCGTAGCTCGCCAAGGAGGCCTCGGCCTGGACCTCGCTGCCGACCGGCAGGTCGGCGAGCCGGATTTCGCCGGTTGCCTTGCGCTCGCCGCCGGCATAGCGGGCCCGAATCTGGGCTCCCGCCGGCAAGGCCTTAAGATGGAGGGAGCCGAGGGAAGGCGCCGGAGCCGGCGGCGCTGCCGAAACGGCGGGCCGCGATTCGGGAAGGGCCGGCGCCGCCGCGACCGGGGTCTCGATTTTTTTGGGAGTCTTCCGTTTTCCGACCAGCCAAAACCACAGCGGAGCGAAGATCACGGCGGCAAGCACGACCGCCGCGAAGAGCTTGAGCGAATTCCGGCGCCGCTGCGAGATCGCCATCAGGGCCTGCAAATTTTCCTCGCGGGCCTGGCTCAAGGAAGCCGGCGGAGCGTCGAGCTCGGTCGGCGGCTCTTCGGCGAGCGAAACGGTCGGATCTTCTTCTGGCGGCCGGGCCTGAGTTTGGCGGCGGAAGCTGGCCGTGCCCCGGCTCTGCTCCTGGGCCTGACGGCGTTGGACGATCTCTTCCGAAAAAAGCTCGGAGAGGAAAGCCGCCAGCGGGCGCCGCCCGGCCTTGCGATCGGCCGGCAAGCAGGCGCTCAAGGCTTCGGCGAAGGCCTCGGCATCGGCGAAACGCCGCTCCGGATCTTTTTCCAGCGCCGTTTCCAGCGCCGCTTTCAATCCCGGAAACAGCTCAGCGCTGGCTTCGGGCCAAGGAATCTCGGCCTTCCGGACCTTGTCCAAAGTTTCGACCTCGCTCTTGGCCGCGAAGAGCCGGCAGGCAAAGAGCAGCTCGTAGAGCACGATCCCGGCGGCGAAGACGTCGGTGCGGGCGTCGAGCGCCGCCCCCACCGCCTGCTCCGGCGACATGTAGGCGTACTTGCCTTTGAGGACGCCGGTCTGGGTCTCATGGGTTTGGGTCATGGCCTTGGCGATGCCGAAATCGGTGACCTTCACCTCGCCCTCGAAGCTGAGCAGGATATTCTGCGGGCTGACATCGCGGTGGACGATGCCCAATCTTCCGCGGTTCTTCAGGGTTCGCTCATGAGCGTAGTGCAGCCCCTTCAAGGACTCGATCACGATGCGAAGCGCGATCTCCGGCGGCAGCCGGCGATTCAAAGCCTTGAGGCGTTGGACGCACTGCCGCAAGTCGACGCCCTCGACATATTCCATCGCGATGTAATAGGTCTCGCCCTCGCGTCCGAGCTCGAAGACTTGGACGATGTTGGGATGATTGAGATGGACGAGCAGCTTGGCCTCGTCGACGAGCATGGTGATGAACTCGCGGCGTTCCGACCAAACCGGATGAATCCGTTTGATGACGACGACTTTTTCAAAGCCTTCGACGCCGGTGAGAACGGCTCGGAAAATTTCAGCCATCCCGCCCGACGCGATTTTTTCCAGCAGGAAGTAGCGGCCGAAAGGGATGGAGGATGATGGATTCATGGAGCCTTTGTTTCGCCGAACAAGCGGCCTTTCGGCAACCCCTAACTGATATTAATCGGGTTAAATTTAAAGAAATTTAATGATATTTCTTGACCTTTTTATTAATTATAATGAAATTAAGTAAAGTTATAGTTCAGCTCAGACCTGGAGGGAGATAAATGGACAAGGTATTGAAAGAGCTGTGCGTTGAAATAGCTTCCGGCGATATCGGCTCTGAACGCTTTAATCAACTCTGGATTGAGAGTGGAATTCCTCTCGAAGGCTCGGAATTCGAGGTCGCCAACATCATTCTGACCAAGGCGCAGGAATCGAACTGTGAGACCCACCTACCCCGCCGAAAACTCCATTAAGTCAAAAAAATTGTCACCCTGAGCGAAGGGCCCCCTACCACCTTGGTGGGTATGAGTTCCTTCTCCCCAGTCTCACTTGAGCCTCGCGGCGTTCGACCGGGGCCCCCGCTCAGGATGACGAGCAAAAAAACCCCGTTACGTCTTGCGACGAAACGGGGCGAAATTCATAACAACCAAATGTACTAAGACTACTTCTTTTTCTTCTTAGCAGTTTTCTTCTTGGTTGCGGTCTTCTTCTTGGCAGGCTTTTTCTTAGCCGCC
>JBIOXX010000281.1:0-3141 GCA_044869875.1 bacterium
TCTCGGTGATCGGCTCGGCGGCCGAGGGCAAGGTGACGCTGATCGTGCGGGTCTCGAAAGACCTGACGCCGCGCTTCGACGCCGGCAAGCTGGCCAAGGAGCTGGCGGCCATGGTCGGCGGCTCCGGCGGCGGCAAGGCCGAAATGGCCCAGGCCGGCGGCTCCAATATTGAAGGCCTCGACGGCGCCCTGCAGAAGGTCTACGAGCTGGTCGGCTGAACCATGAAAGCGCTCGACGTCGCCGGCTTCAACCAATTCCAAGATGAAATTTTGGTGATTGATGCCAATTTCAACGGCGTCATCGACCCCGAAGATCCGGCGATCGCGATTCGGCTCGAAGGCCATGAGCGTGGGCAAGGGGTGGAGTTCGAGCATCCGCGCTACCGAGAATTAAGAGATCGGTACTCGAGCTCGCGTCAAGGCCCGTAAGGGTCGACTAGCGGGAATCGGGCCTTTCGGTTGTACTCAAATAAATGAATCCTGTAGCAAGCGGCTTTAGCCCCGTCCTCGGCGTCGCGAGCGCCACTGCGGTGATGACGGCGCCTTGGTTTTGAAGACGTTCCCCGGAGCCAATCTTCAACGCTTTGAAATCCCCCCTTCTCTTTACCCTCCCCTTACAAAGGAGAGGGGAGTTTTTCAGCGCTGACTAAGAATTTTGCGTTAAGTTTCCGCCAGCACTGGCCAGGACCAAAATGCCTTCGTCGGTCTTAAATTACCCCGCTCCAAGCACCTCAATCTGATGCGCAATCCGCGAGGCCGCGGCCCGTACAAAGAGGTCGAGGCCAGGTAACTGAGCCGCAGGAATGATTCCCGCCAACTCGGCTTCGATGCGGGAAGGAGAAACTTTGGAGGCTTTTTCGCGAAGCAAATCGGCTGCCTCCCGAGGGCTGACCTTCCTTCGCTTGCTTCGGCCTATCTCTAGGCGGGACAGTCGATCTTCAAGCGTTTTAGCGTCGAATGCCGTCAGGGCTTCCATATGAGCGAGATCGTAGAGGTCTCGCATCAAATCCCTTTCCAGGGCGGCTGCGATTTTATGGGAGAGGGCCTCGGCGGGGTCCATCGTCGCCACGATGCGGGCCGGTAAAGAGTGCCGGCTCGCTAGCGGTGCAGTGGAGGCCGGCTTGGGCGGCAGATAGGTCGACTTTTCGACGTTGATCTCGATCTTCGCCCTTCGCTTCGCGGAATCGACAAGGTCGAGGAATATTCCCCGTGAATTAACTTCAAGGTCCGCGACTTCGACGCCTTCCAACTCTCCCAACGAGCGTTTTATCTCTTGGGCGAAAACTTTCCGGCTTTTCGAGCCCAACCAGACGTAATCCAAGTCCTGAGTCGAACGGGGGAGATTCCAGAGCCGCAGAAGCATTCCGCCCTTGAGCACCAGCTGATTCTTGAATTTTTCGGCCAAGAAATTCATGATCCTGGCCAGCAGCTCTTCATTTTGATTCATTCAACAATCCTTCGACGAATTTTCGGAATTTGGGATTCTTGTAGGCTCTCAGATAGCGCCGGATCTTTTTCTCGTCGAGTTTCCATCGATCGATATCTTTCATCGGATCCACCACGAATCGGGCTCCTTTGGCCCGGTAATACAAAATATCAAGGAAAGCCTTTTCGTTATCGGCCACCCGCACGCCGTTGGCCATCGCCGCGACACCGAAGATCAAATCCTTCTTGATCTTGAAATAGCGCAGTTGAGCGATTGGAGTTCGGAGCGTCTGGGGAGGTCCGGGGTAGACCGCCGAAACAGAGCGGGCGGGCACCGTCCCGATCAAGCCGTTGCGAGCCAGCACCGAGTCCATCGAAATATAAACGTCCTTTTTCATGCGCGAAGCGAGGGTCCAGGGATCGGCGTCTTGCGTCGCGTAGACTCCGCGGCGAATTTTGAGGAGCAGCCCTTCTCGGACCAAGCGGTTGACCACCTTCGCTACCCGGTCGGAGGAGCGATGGCCGAGCAAGTTCCAGAGATCGGAAAAGCCAAAAACCCCTCCCAGGGCGGGAGAGAAACTTTTAATTTGATCGGCTAAGGTGGAAATCGAGAGCCTATCATTCATAATAGTAAGATAGTGCATTAATTATGCACTAGTCTAGCATTATGAATTTATCCTTAAGCCGCCTGCTCGGCCAAGCGGAGGTACATCTTCGCCCCCTCATGCTGGGGATCGGCCTTGAGCGTCTTCTTCCACTGGGCAATCGCTTCCTTGACCTTGCCGGCGGCGTAGAGCGTCACGCCGAGTTGGACCGAGGCGTAGAGATACTTCGGGTTCGACTTCAGCACTTTTTTGAATTCCTCGATCGACTCCTTGTGCTTACCCATCTCGCGGAGGCAGACCGCCATCTTGCAGCGGATGTCGAGGAAGGTCGGCCCTAAGTGCAGGGCCTTGCGGTATTCCTCGATCGCTTCTTTGTAGAAACCAATGCCCTCGTAGATGTCGCCGACTTCGGCATGGCGGTTGGCGAGCTTGGCCCGGATGAAGGGATCCATCTTGCTGCCCTTGTGCTCGCGGCTCTTGGCTTGGACCTTGGCGTAGAGGGCCCGGGCCTTCTTGTATTCGCCTAAGTCGTTGTAGAGCACCGCCAGATTCAACAGCGCCTCGGTGTACTTCGGATTGATCTTGAGAGCCTTTTCAAAATAGCCGGTGGCGTCGGTGAACTGGCCGGAGTTGTGAGCGATCACGCCGAGCATGTTGTAGACGTCGGCGAAGTAGGGCTTCTTCTGGATGAGCTTGGTGAAGATCTTTTGGGCGTGCTCGTACTGATGCTGCTGAAAAGCCTTCTTTCCTTCGGAGAACAGGGCGCGAATGTCATCCATAGGATCTCCTCACTGGGTGGCGGTTGGAGCCGGAGCCGGTGCCGAGCCTAGCCCGACCTTGCCCGCCGCTTTCTTCGTTTTCTTGCTGGCCGGAAATTTCTCCTGCATGAGCTGGGCGGCGCCGCGAGCCTTTTCGTCATCACCAAGCCGGTGAAAGGCGATGGCGGTGCGGTACAACGCCTCTTCATCGTAGCCCAGGCCCGGATACTCTTGGAGGATCTCGAGGTAGCGGGGAATGGCCGCCCGGTACTGGCCATTCTTGAAATAGAAGTTTCCGACGTACATGTCCTTCTTGGCGCCGCGGGCCCGGATCTCGTCGTACTTAGCCTTGGC
>JBIOXX010000282.1:0-9576 GCA_044869875.1 bacterium
TCGAAACCTCGGTTTTTCCTGGGTCCGGAGGTGGCGACAAATTAATGGATGCCGGTTGAGAATCTTAGTAATAGATTCATAATGCCCATCGCTCTCGCCTGTCTCAAAGCCGTGCTACTTCTCACCCTGACCGGCCTGAGCTTGTTTCGCCTGGCTCCACGAGCCATTCGGGAGATTCATTCCTGGACCGACCGGATCCTGCTCTCGCTGCTCACTGGCATCGCCTTCTACACCCTGTTTTTCCTACTAGCGCAGGGCCTGTTCAACCTGCCCCTGACCAAAGTCACGCTTTGGGGCGTCTTCGCCTTGATCCTCGCCGCCGGCGCCGGGATGGAGATTTATCGCCGGTCGCGTCATTTGAAAACCGGCTTTGAGCAAAGCCCCGACGAGGAATCGGCTTCCGAGGAAAAACCGGCGGCCAAACCCTGGCGTGAGCTGATGGTCCTCCTCGCTCTCGGCCTGATCTTCGCCTTCAGCCTTCACGTCCGTTTGCAGAACGGCCTGAAATATCCCGACAAGCTGCTCGACGCCGATCCCTACCGCCACCACATCCGCACCGAGGCGCTAATCCAAACTGGTTATCTTTCCAAATTCGATCCCTATTTGGTCGGCGAAGTTCCGATCTTCGAATTGCAAGGCTGTTACATCTTGGCCGGAGTCTTGGGCTTAGCCGGCCCCTTCACGGCTTGGGATCTCTGGGCTTGGGGCTCGCAGGTCTTCGGGGCCTTGAGCATCCTCTCGCTCTATCTCTTCACCAAGCTCGGCCTGCGCTCGGTGATCGCCGACGATATCGGGCCGCCGCCCCGGCGCAAGAAGGGCCCGGCTCCGCCCCATCTCAAGGCCGAGGAAGTCGCGACCTTCATCGCTTTGATCGCGGCTGCATTATGGGGCGCCTCGCCGGTTCACATCCTCCGCACCAATGCCGGCTTCTCCGAAGCCTACGCCATTCCGATGCTGGCACCGGCCCTGCTCTTCTACCTTTGGGCGGCTGAAAGCCGGATCTGGGGCGACTTCGTTTGGTTCGGCGTCTTCTTCACCGCCCTGGCCTTCATCAATCCGGTGCCGGCGGTCTTCGTCGTCCCCTTCTTCGCGGTTCATGCGGTCTACGTCTTCGTCAAGACCCGCGACAAGCGCTGGATCTGGGGAAACTTACTGGCCGGTGGAATCTTCGCGGCCTGTCTTTTGGTCTGGAATTGGAAGTTTCTGGCCACTCCCCTCTTCACCGGCGCCTTGGCCACCGGCAAGGCCGGCACCGAGGGCATCATGAAGGCGATGGGCCAGAACCCGACTTTCGCCGAAAAGATCAAGGCCGGTTGGGAGACCTTCTCCCGGGAAATCTTCCGCAACTTGACCTTCGTCAACATGTCGGGCCCCTCGATCGGCTCTTTCTTGAACGCCTTCGCCCTCAATGGCCGATTGACCCGGCTTTTCTTCGACTTGCTCTCGGTGGGCGGAGCCTTCGCCGGCTCTTTTTGGATCTTTTGGAACGGGCGCGAGAAAAAATGGCGGATCGACGTCGTTACCACCTTTTTCTTCCTCTCCTACGCTTTCTTCTTTTTGATCCTCTTCCTCATCCCCTTCGGCTTCATTTCCTTCACTTCGAAATATTACCGCTACCTGCTGCCGATCAGCCTCAGTCTTTCCTGCATGTTCGCTTACTTCGTTTGGCGGCTGGTCGACCGCTGGGTCAAAAAAGATGGCCGTAAAATCGTCGTCCTGGCCTTGACCACCGGGCTCTGTCTACTCATCAATGCCGAGGCCGCGACCTGGGGCGGCTGGGTCCTCAACTGCACTCCCGAGGAATACGCTTCGGCCGACTGGATCAGGAAGAATACCAAGAAGGACGATATCATCATCGCCAACTGGTATACCGGCGATTACCTTCGCAGCCTGACCCTGCGGAACATCATCATCAGCGATTATCCGCGGGTCGAGGTCCGGGTCGCGATGGACAAGTTCAACCTGAACATCCCGATCCTGCCCCGCGATCCCAAGAAAGTTTTGGAATACGTCCAAAGCCATCCCGGCGATTATTATTTGGTGACTTCCAAGTGGGGGCCTTGGGGAAAATACGAAGCCAATCCTCAGTTCGAGCTGTTGCAGACCAACGGCACGAATAAGAAAACCCAATCGAAGATATTCAAGATCCATCCTGAAGCGGCTGAATCGACCCCGGAAACCTTTTAGCAAAGCCCCTTTCCGGGCTCTGCCACCCGTGTTAGTATTTCGAACACATTCAACCCGGGGGCTCGATGATTACCACTCGCTGGATCTTTCCGGTTCTTTTCGCTCTTTCCTTAAATCTCGCCAGTTGCAGCAAAGGCTCGCCGCCCGATCCATCGGACAGTGGCGGCAATCCCGCGCCGACAAGCAGCAACAATAACAACATCCCACCGAGCCGGGGCTGGCTTTCGACTTCCGGAAATCAGATCCTCGGGCCCGGCGGAGCGGTTTGGGTCGGCCGGGGCGCCAACCTCCACGACACCCGCTCCTGCGGCCTGACCACCGATGACGGCGCCCCGCTTGCCGACAACCCGGAGGGCTTGGCCGAGGTCAAGCGCCGCGTCGACAGCTTGGTCGAATGGAAGGCGAATTTCATCCGGCTGGCCTTGGAAAGTCGCCGGGCCCAAGACAACTACCTGACCGACGCCAATTACCGGGCTTTGGTCAAAGAGATCGTCGATTACATCGGAACCAAGCCCGGAGTTTACGTCTTGGTCAGCCTTTGGATCGACCCAAGCTTCGATCCCAAAGGCTCGCCCACCGCCGGAACCAACGCGGTTTTGGAAGCTTTGGCGAAGGATTTTTACAACTACGACTACGTGATGTTCGGAGTCAGCAATGAGCCCGAAGAAAACTTCGACGGCGCCCAAGACGCCGAGGTTTGGGCCAAGATGAACGCGGCGGTCGCCGCCATCCGCAGCGCCGAAACCGCCTTAGGCCCCAACCGCCATCTCGTCGCGGTCCAAGGCACTAGGGATTGGGCGCGAGTGCTCGATTACTACGTCACCCATCCGATCGCCGCCGGCGAAGGCGCCAACGTCGTCTACGAAACCCACATCTACAACGCTCCCGCCGATTACGACGCCCTCTTCATCAATCCCGGCAAAACCCTGCCGGTGATCCTCGGAGAATTCGGGCCCATCAACGATGAGTTCCACAAAGCCACGCTGGCCGACGTTCAAACCTTGATGGACAAGGCCAAGGCGGCAAAGATCCCGCACTTGGCCTGGACCTTCCATCAGTTCTGTCCGCCCAATCTGATCGGTGACAAGCCGGGAATGACCTGGGAACAAAACTTCACCGGCGATGGGCTGGGAATGACCCACAACCCGACCGATTTCGGAATTTTGCTGAAGAATAATTTGGCTCAGCCCTAAAGAATTAGCGCGAGGCCGCCGACTCCGGCGCCGATTCGGCGAGCTTGCCCGGGACTTTCATCGCGGCCAACTGAGCCCAGGCCGCGTTTTGCACCGGCTCCGGCGCATCCGAGCCCTTCACCACCAAGGCGTAGAGAATCTTTTCGGCCTCGCCGTTCTCGCCGCCGGCGAAATAGCTGCGGGCCATCCCGAGCTTGGCCCGGAAGCGGAACGGATCCTCGGTGCTGTCGGCCACCGAGCGGTAGGCGTCCAGCGCCTTGGCGGCCTCGCCGGAATTCTCGAGAGCCGCGGCTTGGGCCAGCTTGGCCACCGATTTTAGGGCGAAAGAATGAGTCGCCGGATCCTGGAGCGCCGCGGCGGCGTCCTTCCAATTCTGCTGGCTCGAAAAAGCGCCGCCGACCCGGAGACCGACGACGTCCTTCAAGGGCCGCGGCGGGTTCAACTTTTCCACCCTTTGCCAAGCGCTCAAGGTCTCTCCGGCCGGAGCTTCGTCGGCTTTCCAGTAGTCGAGGGCCAAGGCATTCATCTTCTGACCGATCCGATACTGATAAAGGGTATAGGCTCCGAAGGCCAGCAGGGCCAAGCCGATCAGGACCCAAAGCTTCATCTGGTGCTTAAGAAAGTAACGGGTCAGGTGATCGAAGAAAGAGATAAAGTCGTCGGGACGGGCCGCTTTGGTCTTGGGCGGACGGTTGTATTGGGGCACTTTTTTCTCCTCAGGCCTTTTTGAAGGGTTCCGGATACAGCGCGCTCAGCTTGACGACCTTGGCGCTGTCGCCCGTGCCGAGCAAGAGGTCGATGTCGCCCGCCAGCTCCCAGAGAACTTGGCGGCAGATGCCACAAGGCACGATGTCGGGGTCTTCCTGGGCGGTGATGGCCAAGGCCGCAAACTCAGCCTCGCCCTCGCTGATCGCCTTGAATATCGCCACTCGCTCGGCGCAGACCGAAGCGCCGAAGCTGGCGTTCTCGACGTTGCAGCCGCTGTAAATCTTACCGTTGCGGGTCAGGAGCGCGGCGCCGACGTGAAAGGAGGAATACGGCGCGTAGGCCTTTCCCAGGGCTTCAGCCGCCCGAGCTCTCAACTCTTCGCATCCGCTCATCGTCCAGTGCTCCCAAATCCCCCCGAACCGCGCTCGCTGGCGTTCAGCTCCGAGACGATTTCAATTTCAGCCCGCTCGACTTCATGGATCACCATCTGGGCAATCCGCTCGCCGGCCTTGATCTCGAAGGGCTCCTGGCCGAGGTTGATCAAAACGACTTGAACCTCACCGCGGTAATCGTGGTCGATGGTGCCGGGTGAATTGAGGCAGGTGATGCCGTGACGGATTGCCAGGCCCGAGCGGGGCCGGATCTGGGCCTCGTGGCCCTCGGGCAATTCCATCGAAAAGCCGCAGGGGATCAAGGCCCGCTCCATCGGCTGCAAGATCCGAGGCTTCTCCAGGGCGGCGCAAAGGTCCATCCCGGCCGCGCCGGCGCTCATATAGATCGGTGCGGCGAAACCCGGGGCCTCGCCGACCCGTTTAAGACGGATTTTCAAGCGGTTCATCGAGCCGTCCTCCGCCCTCGGCGGTCGGTCGGAGTCCCTTGGCTTCCTTGAGGCTCAAACCGATCTTGCCGTCGCGTTCCACTCGGAGACATTTAACGATGATCTCGTCGCCTTCTTGAATGACATCGGTGACCTTGCCCACTCGCTTGTCAGCGAGCTGGGAGATGTGAAGCAGGCCGTCGGTGCCGGGGATGATCTCGACGAAGGCGCCGAATTCGACGATCTTGCGAACCTTACCGCGGTAGACGTGACCTTCGATCGGCTCCTCGACGATGGCCTCGATCATGCGGCGGGCCTTCTTGAGCGAAGCCTCGTCGCTGCTGAAGAGCTTGACGGTGCCGTCATCCTCGACGTCGATCTTGACGCCAGTCTGCTCAACGATGCCGCGGATGACCTTGCCGCCCGGCCCGATGATGTCGCGAATCTTCTCTTTGTTGATCTGGATCTGGACGATGCGCGGCGCGTAGGCCGAGAGGTTCTCGCGAGGAAGCGAAAGACCCTTGGCCATCTCGCCGAGGATGTGAAGCCGGCCTTTGCGAGCCTGCTCCAGGGCTTGTTCCATCACCTGAGGCGGAAGCCCTTCGATCTTGATGTCCATCTGGAGGGCGGTGATGCCGCGTTCGGTTCCGGCAACCTTGAAGTCCATGTCGCCGAGATGATCCTCGTCGCCGAGGATGTCGGAAAGCACCAGGTACTGGTCGCCTTCCTTGATGAGGCCCATCGCGATGCCCGCCACCGGAGCGCTGATCGGAACACCGGCGTCCATCATCGCCAATGAAGCGCCACAAACCGAGGCCATCGAAGAAGAGCCGTTCGATTCGAGGATCTCGGAGACGATGCGCAGGGTGTAAGGAAAAACCTCTTCCGAAGGCAGAACCTTGGTGACCGCACGCTCGGCCAAGGCGCCGTGGCCGATTTCTCGGCGGCCGGGACCGCGTAAGAATTTTGTCTCGCCGACCGAAAAGGGCGGAAAATTATAGTGCAGCATGAAGTGCTTGGTGCCGCGCTCGAGTAAATTATCGATGATCTGGACGTCGTCGGAGGTGCCCAGGGTGGTGGTAACCAAGGCCTGGGTCTCGCCGCGGGTGAAGAGCGCCGAGCCGTGAGTTCGGGGCAGCAATCCGACCTCGACCGAGATCGGGCGGATATCGGCCAAACCTCGACCGTCGATGCGCTGCTTCTGGGTGGCGATCTGTTGGCGTAGGATCTCGGCTTCCAAGTCCCCGAAGGCGCCGGACACTTTCCCTTCCAGCTCTTCAGGGCTGTCTTCCTTGATCAATGCCTCCTTGAGCTGCTTCTTCACTTCCTTGATGGCCTTGCCGCGGGCGATCTTCTCACGAGTCGAGAAGGCTTGGATCAGCTTGCCGTGGGCGAATTCACGGACCTTGGATACCACTTCGAGATCCTTCTCCGGCGGAACCACGGTGCGCTTGGTGGGATTGACCAAGGCTTGAAGCTTCAATTGGGCCTCGATGACCGGCTTGATGGCCTCATGCCCGGCGCGGAGCGCGGCGATCATATCCGACTCGCTGGCTTCGCGGGCGCCGCCCTCGACCATGACGATGGCATCTTTGCTGGCCGCCAAGATGACTTCCAAATCGCTTTCATCGAGCTGGGCCATGGTCGGGTTGATGACGATCTGTCCGCCGCTGCGGACGATGCGGCAGCCGCCGATCGGACCCTGGAAGGGGATCTCCGAGATCGTCAAGGCGGTGGAAGCTCCGATGATGGCCAAGGTATCGGGATCGTTATCGGCATCGGCCGAAAGAACGGTGGCGATAACCTGGGTCTCGCAAGCCCAGCCTTCCGGAAACAGCGGCCGAATCGGCCGGTCGATGAATCGGCTGGTCAAGGTTTCGCGCTCCGAAAGCTTGCCTTCACGCTTGAAGAAGCCGCCCGGAATCTTGCCGGCGGCGAAAGTTTTTTCGACGTAGTCGACGGTGAGAGGTAGAAAATCGATGCCCTCCCGGGCGTCGGAAGCGGCGCAGGCCGTTACCAAAACGACGGTATCGCCGTAGGAAACGACAACCGATCCATGAGCTTGCTTGGCCATCCGGCCGGTTTCCAGAGTGAGGGTGCGACCCCCGATTTGACATTCAACGCGGTGAACTTGGGCCATGAGGCGCTTCTCCTTGAAAAAATGACGAGGCAAGCGCCCTCGAAAGAGGCTCTTGAGACGTCGTGATGATTTCGGGGAGGCGCCGGCAATCGGCAGCGGTAGGGGGAGAAGAATCAACTGATAATTTAGACACAAGGCCTTGGATCAAGGCCTTCGGCGTAAATTATCAGTCTAGAACAAATCCTCCCGACCTAGAGATCAGAGGAGCCTTTCCCGAATCGATTAATTTGTTAACAAACTGACGTTATTTCGGCCGGAGTAAATCCGGCCTCCATATACCGCCCAAAAATCCTCCGGATTTTCGGGGCCTGCCAACCCGCCTTCGGCGACTTGGCCCGACCACCGGTTGTTTGTTAACAACTTACTTACGTAAACCTAAATCTCCGATGAGCTTCGAATACTTCCCGGTGTCGTTACGCTTGAGGTATTCGAGCAAGCGGCGGCGTTGACCGACCAGCTTGAGCAGGCCCCGGCGAGACGAATGGTCCTTCACGTGGGACTTGAAATGCTCGGTGAGCGAATCGATTCGGCGGGTCAATAAAGCGACCTGGACCTCGGGCGAGCCGGTATCCTTGTCTTGGCGCTGATATTTACGAATGACTTCGCTCTTGATTTCTCCGTTGATCATAATACTTCCGTATAGATTTTGAATTCGACCGGCGGACAACCCTGCCGACATTATGCAGCGGCCTCGGGCCGGTTGGCCAGTTCCCTTCCTAAAATTAAGGGTGCAGGCAAGTAACATAGGACCGAAACACTGTAAAGCGGATAAAAAACCAAGTAGTTTCAAGGAGTTGATCTAGAGCTGGGTTCCGGCATATTCCGGCTCGAGACATTCCCAATGCGGCTCTATTCAAGACCCACCCCTGCCATCCTAAGGATTACCGCGATTAATATCGCTAAGTTGCCGATTTCCGCGATTAAGCACCCGAAGATATTCGAATTCCTGGCCGGCGACCGTTTCGATCAAAGCGTGAATGGTGTCGCCTTGGGTCAAGACCAGGCGGCGATTGAAAAGTTCGTTCTCTTCGACGAATCGCTGGATCCGCAGCAGCGGAACGCCGGAACGGACGCGGTCGATTTCGGAAGCTTCGAGCTCGACGTGAGTCCAACCCTGCAGCAGCTCTTCGATGCTGAGGAGATGGGACTCGACCTCCCGGGGATCTTCCAGGAGCCGGTCGAGAGCCAGGGCTCGGCCGAGCTCGAAAGGACCGCTGGCTAGGCGCCGCAGCTCGGTGACATGGGCTCCGCAACCTAGTCGCTCGCCGATGTCATGGACCAAGGATCGAACGTAGGTTCCTTTGGAGCAGCCCACTCGCAGAACGAAGTCCGGCGACAAGAAGCCCTCGAGCTCCAACTCGTTGAAGTGCACTCGGCGGGGCTTGAGCTCCACGCCCTCGCCTTCCCCGCTTCGGGCGTAAGAATATAAAGGACGGCCCTGGACTTTGATCGCCGAGTAAACCGGCGGAACCTGCTCCTGATAGCCGAGGAATTTTTGAATCGTGGACTCCAGAGAGCTCCGATCGACCCAGGACGGATCGGAACGACGCAGGATCTTCCCATCGGAGTCGTAGCTGTCGGTCGTCTCGCCGAGGCGTCCGGTGACCCGGTAACTCTTGGTCGTCTCTTCCAAGTAAGGAATGATCTTGGTGGCTTCACCCAAGGCGATCGGCAAGACGCCGGTCGCCAGCGGGTCCAAGGTGCCGGTGTGGCCCAACTTCTTGACTTTCAGGGCTCGCCGAACTCGGTTCAGGGCTTGCTGCGAAGTGAGCCCGCTCGGCTTATCGAGGATGAGAAGGCCGTCCATTTGACCCCTCCGGGAATTATTCCTTGCCGAAAATACCGTCGATCTTGTTCTGAATCTCGAAAGACTCGTCGTAGAAGAACTCGATTTGCGGAGAAAACTTCATGTCCAGCCGCTCAGTCAAGAGGTGCCGAACGTAGCTCGCCGACTTTTCGAAGCCCTTGGCGGCCGCGGCTTTGCGGTCTTCGGCGCCGGGCATGGCGTAGTAGACCCGGGCCAACCGCAGGTCCGGGCTCACCTTGACGCCGGTGACGGTGGCCCCGTTAACGCGGGGATCGCTCAGTTCAAAATGTAGGATTTGGCTGACTTCGCGGCGAATCTCTTCGGCGATGCGCTTGTCTCTTCCGGTTTTCATCTCTCTCACTCGTAATGGATCATGTCCCGCTCTTCGCGGGTGATTTCGCCCAGGTGCATCGCCTGGATCGCATTCATCGTCCGGGTGATCAGCGAATCGAGCGTCGACTCGTCGCCGCCAACCACCGCGAAACCCAAGCTCGCGCGTTGCCAGAGATCTTGGTTTCCAACTTCGTTCACCACCACCTTGAGCTGGGACAGGATGCGGTCCTTCAGCTTCCCCACCGAGTGGCGCTTCTCTTTCAGGGATTGATTGTAAGGCATGAAAAGCTCGAAAGAGCAGATGCCCACGACCATGGGGAACGTGATATGTGAAACGTGAAAAGTGAAACGGGGAAGAATTTCCTCGCGTTTCACGTTTCACTTTTCACGT
>JBIOXX010000283.1:0-4503 GCA_044869875.1 bacterium
CAGCGAAGGACCTCATACCCACCAAGGCAGTATGAGGTCCTTCGTCGCTTCGCTCCTCAGGATGACACCTTTCGCTACAATTTTCTCCCCACCAATTCGATCAAGGGCTTCAGCTTCTCCATCATCCCGGCGAACATCTCCAAGGTCAGCGATTGGGCGCCGTCGCTCCATGCGGTCTCGGGCGTCGGGTGAACCTCGACCATCAAGCCGTCGGAACCGACCGCGACCGCGGCCATCGCCATCGGCGGCACGTAGTCGCGGACGCCGGTGCCGTGGGAGGGATCGACGATCACCGGCAAGTGGGTCTGCTCGCGGAGCACCGGAACCGCACTCAAGTCGAGGGTGTTGCGGGTGGCGGTTTCGAAGGTCCGGATTCCGCGCTCGCAGAGGATCACGTCGCGATTGCCCTCGGCTAGGATATACTCGGCGCTCATCAACCATTCCTTGATCGTCGTCGACATGCCACGCTTGAGCAGGACCGGTTTCTTAGCCTGGCCGAGCTCTTTCAAGAGCGCAAAGTTTTGAACGTTGCGGGCGCCGACTTGGAGGATGTCGGCCGAGCGCTCGACCCTCTCGACATCGCGTTGGCTTAAAACTTCGGTCACTAGCGGCAGGCCGGTTTCGGCCTTGGCAATCTCTAGAAGGCGGAGGCCCTCTTCAGCTAGTCCCTGGAAATCGTAGGGTGAGGTTCGGGGCTTGTAAGCTCCACCCCGCAGAATTTGAGCGCCGGCGGCCTTCACCGCCTTGGCGGTCTTGACGATCTGGGCCTCGCTCTCGACGCTGCAGGGCCCGGCCATGATGACGAAGCTGCCCGGTCCGACCCGCACCTGGTCCGAGATATTGACCGCGGTCGGCTTGGGATGAAGCTCCCGGCCGGCCAGCTTATAGGGCTTGGAGATCGGGATCACGGCCTCGACCCCGGCCTGGCTCTGGAGGACCATTAGGTCCATCTTCTTCTTTTCATGGCCGATGGCGCCGATGACGTCGCGGTCCTGGCCGTGGATGACGTGGGATTTGAAACCCATCTCCTTGATCCGCTCGATGACCGCCTTTTCCTGCTCGGGGGTGGCGTCGGTTTTCATCACGATGATCATTGTTTCCAATCTCCGAATGGTCTAGAAATCATAGCCATGCGGCTGAAGAAAGAACAAATCCAAAAAATCGCGGCCCGGGTTTTCAGCGAGCTGAAAGCCAAAAACCTCCTGGTCTTCAAGGCCGAACCCGAGGCCATCCAAGCCAAGATCGAACAAGTGATGATCGCCAACTTCCAGGCCGAGGACAAGCTCGACGACGAAGCCAAGCGGCTCTTCGATCAGTTCAAAGCCCAGATCCCGCCGGGAACTCTCAACGAGCAGGAGGCCCTCCAAAAGATCCGCAAGCAGTTGGCCAAAGACCGAAAGTTCGTCCTATGAAAATATCCGAAGACCGAGTCTCCCACCTCGCCCACTTGGTTTGGGACGCCCTCTATAATGATAAGCTCGCCGACTACAGCGACGACGAGGAAGCCCTCAAGTGCATCAAGCGGACCATGACCGACTACCTCAAGACCGACGACCAAATCGACGACGCGGTCCGCAAAACCATCGCCTCGCTCAAGCGCGGAGTCCAAGAGGGCAGCCGCGAATGGGACATCCTCTACCGCAAGTATTACGAAGAAGAAGCCAATCGGCGCCGTTTCTAAGCCCCGGAAAATTTATCCACATCCCTTGACAGGCTCTCCCTGAACTTTATATGAACCCCAGGCCTTGGCACTCCCTTGCGGGGAGTGCTAAGCACCCTTATAAAATAAGATATTTTAATATTTTCAAGCACTTACCGTAGGAGGAATCATGGCAAAGAAGCTTAATATCCGTCCCTTAAGGGACCGAATCATCGTGAGACGCCTGGAAGAGGTCGAAAAAACCCGGGGCGGCATCATTATTCCCGACACCGCCAAGGAGAAGCCTCAAGAGGCCGAAGTGGTCGCGGTCGGCAGCGGCCGAATCGACGACAGCGGCAAGGTCATCCCGATCGAGCTCAAGGTCGGCGACAAGGTTCTGTTCAGCAAGTACTCCGGCACCGAGATCAAGGTCGATAACGAGGAATACCTCATCCTTCAAGAGAGCGACATCCAAGCGGTGGTCCTCTAATTTAAATTTTTAAAGGAGATTCTAATATGGCTAAGATTATTGCTTTTGAAGAAAAGGCCCGAAACAAGATCCTCGCCGGCGTCAACGTTCTCGCCGACGCGGTGAAGGTTACCTTGGGTCCCAAGGGACGCAACGTCGTCCTCGAAAAGAGCTTCGGCTCTCCCACTATCACCAAAGACGGCGTCTCGGTCGCCAAGGAAATCGAGCTCGAAGACAAGTTCGAGAACATGGGCGCTCAAATGGTCAAGGAAGTCGCCAGCCGGACCAGCGACGTCGCCGGCGACGGCACCACTACCGCCACCGTCCTGGCTCAGTCGATCTTCCGCGAAGGCGCCAAGATGGTCGCTGCCGGCCTCGACCCGATGGCGCTGAAGCGCGGCATCGAGAAGGCCGTCACGGTTTGCGTCGAAGAGCTCAAGAAGCTCAGCAAGTCGACCAAGGACCGCAAAGAGATCGCCCAAGTCGGCACCATCTCGGCCAACAATGACAAGACCATCGGCGACATCATCGCCGAGGCCATGGACAAGGTTGGCAAGGAAGGCGTGATCACCGTCGAAGAAGCCAAGGGCATGGAAACCACCCTCGACGTCGTCGAAGGCATGCAATTCGACCGCGGCTATCTCTCGCCCTACTTCGTGACCGATCCCGAGCGGATGGAAGCGGTCCTCGAAAATCCCTACATCCTGATCCACGAGAAGAAGATCGGCTCGATGAAAGAGCTGCTCCCGGTCCTCGAGCAAATCGCCAAGCTGGGTCGCCCGCTAGTGATTATCGCCGAAGAGGTCGAGGGCGAGGCTCTGGCCACCCTGGTCGTCAACAAGCTGCGCGGCACTCTCCAAGTCGCGGCCGTCAAGGCCCCGGGCTTCGGCGACCGCCGCAAGGCCATGCTCGAAGATATCGGCATCCTCACCGGTGGCAAGTGCCTGGCCGAGGAACTGGGTCTGAAGCTGGAGCAAGTCCAGCTGGGTGACCTGGGCAAAGCCAAGCGGGTCGTCATCGACAAGGACAACACCACCATCGTCGACGGCGCCGGCAAGAAAGACGCCATCGAAGGCCGGGTCAAGCAGATCCGGGCCCAGATCGAGGAAACCACCTCGGACTACGACAAGGAAAAGCTCCAAGAGCGGCTGGCCAAGCTGGTCGGCGGCGTCGCCGTGATCAACGTCGGCGCGGCCACCGAGGTCGAGATGAAGGAAAAGAAAGCCCGCGTCGAGGACGCTCTCCACGCGACCCGCGCGGCCGTCGAAGAGGGCATCGTCCCCGGCGGCGGTGTGGCCCTGATCCGTTGCATCCCGGCTCTCGACAAGGTCAAGGGCACCAGCGAGGAGCAATCGGGCGTGAACATCGTCCGTCGCGCCTTGGAAGAGCCTTGTCGCCAAATCGCCGAGAACGCCGGCGTCGAAGGCGCGGTCGTGATCGACAAGATCAAGGCCGGCAAGACCTCCTTCGGCTTCAACGCGGCCACCGAGGAATACGAAGACCTCATCCAGGCCGGCATCATCGACCCGACCAAGGTCACCCGTTCGGCCCTGCAGAACGCGGCCTCGATCGCGGCCCTGATGATCACCACCGAGGCCCTCATCGCCGACAAGCCCGAGGAGAAGAAAGAAATGCCCGGCGGCGGAATGGGCGGCGGAATGGGTGGCATGGGCGGCATGATGTAAGCCGATCGGCCTCAATTATCCCTTCGAAAACCCCGTTGGTTTCCAACGGGGTTTTCTTTTGCCGGCCCCGGCATTTTCTTTTTGCCTTTTTTAGGGGAGGTGCTAGATTCCGCGCGAGACCTGCTGGATTCTAAGTTATTGATTCACTTGATTTTTCGAGAGCCCCTTGGAGGTTTTTTCATGAAGCGCTTCCGTCGCCTTCTAGCCTTGGCTGGAGCCCTTGCTGCCATCACTTTCACCTCGACCCAGGCCCAGGCCCTCAGCTTCTCGGCCCACGGCTACTACCGGCTCTTCGTCGACTGGTCCCTCGATCTCGACACCCAAAAGCCCTCCAACATCGCTCAAGGCAAGCAGCTCGGCAATGACCGCTTCGGCAACATCCTCTTCGGCCAGCAGCGCTTCCGGGTCGATCCGATCTTGAAGATCAACGACAACATTTCCTTCCATGCCCAACTCGACCTGCTCGATGACGTCATCTTCGGAACCAACGACGTCGAGCAATTGACCGTCTTTAACCCGGTGGTCGGCACCATCACCTTGCCCGGCGGCTCCGGCGCTTTCGGCGTGACCGGCCCGGCGGCCGGCGACATCGTCACCGGCGGCGGCGGAAGCTTGAACGTCCGCCGACTCTGGGTCGATATCCTGACCCCGATCGGTAAATTCCGCATCGGCCGTCAGCCCAGCAACTGGGGTCTCGGCATCTTCCAGAA
>JBIOXX010000284.1:0-5310 GCA_044869875.1 bacterium
GATCAAGGCCCAGTCGGTCCGGCTCAACTACAAAGCCAAAGACGGCCAGACCTATATCCTTAATTTGATCGACACTCCTGGCCACGTCGACTTTCACTACGAAGTGTCGCGCTCCTTGGCCGCCTGCGAGGGTGCTATCTTGGTTGTCGACGCTTCCCAGGGCATCCAGGCCCAGACCCTGGCCAACGTCTACGTCGCCATCGACAACAACCTCGAGATCTTCCCGGTCTTGAACAAGATCGACCTGCCGGCCGCCGATCCGGCCCGGGTCAAAAAGGAGATCGAGGACGTCATCGGCCTCGACACCTCCCACGCCGTCGAAGCCAGCGCCAAGACTGGCGTCGGGATCGGCGAGATCCTCGAGAACGTCGTCCAATGCTTTCCGCCGCCCAAGGGAAACCCCGAGGGTCCGCTCCAAGCCCTGATCTTCGACTCCTGGTTCGACGCCTATCAGGGAGTCGTGACCCTCATGCGGGTCGTCGAGGGCACGGTGAAGAAGGGCGACGAGATCCTCTTGATGGCCGCCGGGAAGAAATACGTCGTCGACGCGCTCGGCGTCTTCACACCCCACGGCGTCGAAGTCTCCCAACTCTCGGTGGGCGAGGTCGGCATCTTCACCGCCGCGATCAAGGATATCCACGACATCAAGATCGGCGACACCGTCACCTTGGCGGCCAACCCAGCGTCGAAGGCGCTGGCCGGCTTCAAGGAAGTGAAGCCGATGGTTTTCTGCGGCATCTATCCGACCGAATCGTCGGAGTACGACAACCTCCGCTACTCGTTGGAGAAGCTTCGACTTAACGACGCCAGCTTCCAGTACGAGCCCGAGAGCTCGATGGCGCTGGGCTTCGGCTTTCGCTGCGGTTTCCTGGGCCTGCTCCACATGGAGATCATCCAGGAACGGCTGGAGCGGGAATACAATTTGAGCCTGATCTCGACCGCACCGACCGTCGTCTACAAGGTCAAGACGGTGCAGGGCGAGACCGTGATGATCGACAACCCGGCCAAATTTCCGGGCAGCTCCGACATTGAGACCATCGAAGAACCCTATATCAAGTCGACGATTCATATCCCGACCGAGTACATCGGCGCGATCATCCAGCTCTGCGAAGCCCGCCGCGGCACTCAGATCAAGATGGACTACCTGACGCCGACCCACGTCGCCTTGGAATACGAGCTGCCCTTGAGCGAGATCGTCTTCGATTTCTACGACAAGCTGAAGAGCCTCAGCAAAGGCTACGCCAGCTTCGACTACGAGCTGATCGGCTACCGGTCGAGCGAGCTGGTCAAGCTCAACATCATGATCAACGGCGAAGTCGTCGACGCGCTTTCGGTCATCTTGCACCGCGAGAAATCCTACCAGCGCGGCCGTGAGCTCTGCGAAAAACTGCGCGAGATCATCCCCCGCCAGCAGTACGAGGTCGCCATCCAAGCCGCCCTCGGCGGAAAGATTTTAGCCCGCGAAACCATCAAGGCCCTGCGCAAGAACGTCCTGGCCAAGTGCTACGGCGGCGACATCAGCCGCAAGCGCAAGCTCTTGGAGAAGCAGAAGGAAGGCAAGAAGCGGATGAAACAGGTCGGAAGCGTCGAGATTCCCCAAGAGGCCTTCCTGGCCGCATTGAAGATCGATTGAGGAGATTATGAAAAATGAAACCCTGGCCGTCGAAGGTCTGCCCAAGAAAAAAGAGAAGTCGAAATTTCGGGAATACTTTGAAGCCCTTTTTACCGCGGTTCTGATCGCGGTCTTCCTCCGCTCCTTCGTTGTCGAGGCCTTCAAGATTCCCAGCGGCTCGATGATCCCGACCCTGATGGTCGGCGATCACATCTTCGTCAACAAGTTCATCTACGGGATCCGAGTGCCTTTCACCAGCAAGTGGTTGTGGAAGTACAAGGAGCCCCAGCGCGGCGAGGCCATCGTCTTCATCTACCCCAAGGATCACTCGCTCGATTACATCAAGCGGGTGGTGGGCTTGCCCGGCGACCGAGTCCGGGTCGACGGCGACGACGTCTACGTCAACGACCAGAAGCTGGAAGTGGCTCAAGTCCCGGTCATCGGCAAGGACCCGAAAAATTCGCTGCTGCTCGATCTCAACCCCCCGGCCGACGTCCCCGGCGCCGACAAATTCAAAAAGATTCCGGTTTCCGAGGGTTGGGCTTTCTTCCGAGTTTATCTCGAGAAGCTCGGCAGCCATCTCCATCTGAAGCAGGAGGCGCCGCGCCAAGAGGAGCTCAACCGCGAATTTCTGGTCCCGGCCGACAGCCTCTTCGTGATGGGCGACAACCGCGACAATTCCCAAGATTCGCGCTACTGGGGCTTTGTGCCGATCGAGAACGTCAAGGGCAAGGCGATGTTCATCTGGCTTTCGCTGCGCTACCGCGACGATCGGCCGGAGCATGGCTGGGCCGGCTTCCGCTGGGATCGTTTCGGCAAGTGGATCGAGTAGCCAGGGGCTTTAGCCTCGTCCCCCGATGGTGAAATACCGACGCCAAAAACGCTGGAACCAATTCGGGGTTGGCGACGGTGGTGGCGGCGGCGGCGCCGGTTGGCGCGGCGGCAAGGGCGGGGGAGCCGGAGGCGGTGGCGGAATGTTCCGGTCGTGGCCGGCGACGAGTGGCCCCGTTCCCCACTCGGGAAAAACGCACTCAATCGGCGGCAGAGTCAAGCGAAGCGGACCATCCACCGCCGTCGAGGCGCCGTTCATCGAAAAGCCAAGGTCCCAGCTTCCCGACCATAGCAAAACCGATTCCGTGGGCCGGAGATGGCGGTTGCCCAACATCAGGCCGAACCGCGAATCGGCGGTGAGCAAGTAACGGGGCTGGCCGAGGTGCGAGACCACCCGCAGGCTGAAGTGGCGTCGGGAAATCCATTGGGCTTGGAACATATCGGGCTGGGCCAGCTTCCCGAAGGCCAATTCGGCCTCGGTCGGCCGGAAGCGGATCGTGCGGCTGCTGTCGTGGAACTCGAGGCCGATTTCGGGCAGATGGGCGGCCGGCCGCTCAGGATCGTCGAGCCTCAGACGATACTCCTGGCTTTGGCCGTTCTCGGTGGCCACCACCCGGGTCGTTTCCCCGATTTCGCCGACGATCGGATTCATGCTGGCGTTCGTCGACTCGGGTTGGCCGGCGCGTTCGCCCACCGACCGGGTGATTTCGAGCTGGGTTCCACCGTTGCCCATCAAGAGAAAAGTCGAAGTCTCGTTGGGCCGGAAAAGGGTAAGTCCATTCAGGCGGCGGCGTTCGTTGGCCCGGAGGGAGATGGGGAGCCAAGTGTGCTCCGGCTCGACTTGAGCGTCGACGCGCAGGTTTTCCAAGACCGGCGGCGAAGGGTTTTGACGTAGGCTTAGAATGATGGGCTCGTGGACATTGCCGATGGCCAAAGCCTCGACCTGATCGAGAGGATGGGATTGTGCTAAGGACAGCCGCTGCCATCGGGCGTTTCCGGGGAGCCTAATGAAAGTTCCATTCGCCTCGTTAGTTCCTCCGCTCACGCCGCGAATCCACAGCCTGCCCTCGACATCCCGCAGAATCTCGAATTGGCTGCGGCTGATGACCCGCCGCGCCTGAGGCGAGAGGAAGGGAAAATGCCGCCGACCGACCGTCCAAGTGGTCGCCCCCTCGGGCAAGGCGGTCAAATTGAGCAATCCCGCGGGCTCGCCGTAAGCCGGATCGGCCTCGACAGCCAGATAATGCGGCGTTTCCTCGATGGCGAGGGGCGGCAGGCTTCGCGGCCTTTCCGGCTCCGCCGGCGCCGCGGCTTCGGACTCCGCATTGGGCGGAGGCGGGGCGATCGAGTCTCCGGCGTCGCTGTCGGGAGATCTCAGCGCCGGCCGCTCGCGGTCGGTCTGCAACAGGATCACTATAGGAGGCGATTCGATCGGCGCCGACTCGGGCCGAGACGGTAGCGAGCTTTCCGGCAGTAGCAGCAGTCGCTCATTCCGGCCGCCTCCTTCCAAGATCGGGACGTGGCCGCCGCGCTCGAGCAGGCCACCGAAACGGTCGAGCCAGCCCGGATAGCGGGCTTCCTCGCGGGCGAGGTGGTTCTGAATGGCGGCGCGGCGCTCGTTGAGCCCACCGTGCATCTCCAAGATTCGTCCGGTGAGGCGCTCGACCTCGGCCATCCGAAAGGCTCCGAGCTCGGACGAGTATCCGCGACTGCGCCGCGCCGCCCGCAGACCGGCGGCACCGGCTTCCCACAGAAGGATCGAGCCGAAATTTTCGGCGACTTCTTCGGGCGAGGATTGCCACTGGCCGGTGAAGATTCCTCGACCGACATAACCCAAGCCAAAAGAGGTGACTCCGCCGATGGCGACGTTGCCGCCGTGGAGCAAAAAGCGGCGGCCGGCGCTCAAGGGCGTCAGCGGCGTGGTGGCGTCGAAGCGCGGCGTCAAGGCTCGGTTCCAGAGGCGTGAAAGCGGTAAGGTCAGGCCGAAGGTCAGGGAATTGATCGCGAGGCTGGTGCCGAAGTCCCGGCCGAAATGAGTCGAGAGGCCATAGCGGGATCTTTCCCATTGATGCAGGCCGGAGCCCACCAGGCTCATCCCAAAACCGGTGCCGAGACCGGTGAGGGCCGAGCCCTGCCAGGAGAGGGCGCCTCGGGTGACGAGAGGAAGACGGCCCAGCGCCAAGCTGCCGGAGAGGCCGGCGCGGGCGATGAGCAAAGTCGGCAAGAATTCGGTCGCGAGAACTCCGGCGAGCAAGCCGAGAAGGCTGGAGCTCGAAGTCAGATGGGAGACGACCCGGCCGGCGCGAAAACCAAGGCCACCGAGCCGTTCCACCAAGGAATGGGCGTGTCGCCTCGTCGCGGCCGAGAGGCGGAGGCCCGGTCCCACCTCGCTGTCGCGGTCCAAGGCGCTAAAGACGGCGTGAAGGGCCGCGATCTCATGATCCCTTCCCCGGTTCAGGGCCGGCGCAAGGCGGTTCAAGCTTTCGGAGGCGAAATTGTCCAGCTCGGCGCCGCCGTTCAAGTTTTGGCGGAGGGCGCCCAAGGAAAAGCCGGGATGATTGCGCTCAAAGGCATCGATCTCGCTGACGCCGCGGCTGCCTCGCCGCAACAGCTCCACCGCCTGTTGGCGTTGGATCACCGGGTCGATGGCTCCGGCTTGGGGCAAATGGAGCTCGGCGGCCAGAGCTGGCAATCGGGCCAGGGCCTCGGCCACTTGGCGAACCGGGTGGTGGCTGCGACTCTCTTCGAGAAGGGCCGGGAGGATGGCGGAGCCGGTTCCGCTCCCCAGCCGTTGGACGTGGAACGCCGCTTGTTGGGCGGCGCTGGCCAGGGCGCCGCCATCGCGGCCGTTCAAGGCCTCGCGCAGG
>JBIOXX010000285.1:0-11360 GCA_044869875.1 bacterium
CGTTTTGAAATTCCAGCTCCAGCTCAGTTGAGAATCGTCGCCGCCGGCTCCTCCTTGAATCCTGAGCTGGCCAACATACTTACGATGGCCGAGCTTCCCAATAGGCTTCCACCGGGCGACACCAGCGCCCCGGAGCCGCGGCCTCGCTCCAGCGTCGCCCAAAGCCCCTTCCAGTTTCGCGGTCTCGTCGAGGGGTTGCCCGATCCGATGATCGTGACCGATTCGGTCGGACGAGTTATTTATTTGAACCGGGCGGCGAGGCAATTGGCTGAAGGCACCCCGCTCGCTTGGCTCCAAGGGAAAATCGAGGATAATTTCCGGCCGGTCGAGGGCGAGGAAGGCGTCTTTGCCTTCTCCCGCGGCGCCAATGACACGAGCTATTGGAGCATTCGCTCCCGAGCGATTGAAGAGAACGACGGCTATCAGATGCACCATTTTTCCGATCTCACCCAATTAAGACATTGGCAGGAAGTCGCGGCGCTCTCCCAAATGAAAGCCAACTTGGCGGAGGAGTTGGTCCACGACGCCGGGAATTTAGTGGCCTCGGCCTATCAGCAAGAGCGGGTCATCGAAGGAATCATCGACAATGAGCCGCCGCCATCGATGCCCGAAAGGCCGTCGGCTCCACCCGGGTCCCCGCACCGCTTTCAATTGACCGGCCGTTCGGAAGGCCCGGAGTTCGAAATCGCGCCGCCGGTCCGCTCCACCTTGTTCGACCTTTACAAAAAGGTGAGAGACCTCGGAGCGATGTTGGGCGACACCCTTGAGGCTTTTCAATACAGCAAAAAATTGCTCGTCGGATCGACTGAAGTTCGGATCATCGAGGTCGAAACCCTCTTGGCGAAGGCGCTTCGTCTCAATGAGCCCTTGCGCCAACGCCATGGCGTTCGATTGGTCACCAATTTTGGCGACGATTCACCGATCATGATGGGCGAGGAAAGCCCGCTGCTGAGCGCGATTCTGAACCTCTGCATCAACGCTTGTCACGCGATGCCCCAAGGCGGCGACCTAAGGGTTCGAACCTTTGCCGAAAACGGAACCGTCACCATCGAAATTCAAGATAGCGGCGTCGGCATCGCTCCCGAAAACCTGCCCCATATCTTCGAGCCCCACTTCACTACCAAGGAACATTCCGGCGGAACCGGCATGGGCTTGCCCAGCGTCAAAGTCGCCATCGTCCGGATCCACCGCGGCCAGGTCGAAGTCGAGAGTGAGGTCGGCACAGGCACGACATTTCGGCTCCTCTTGCCCCAGACCCGTTCCGGCCGGCGTTAATTCGATCCCCCATTTTTTATCATTTTTTTACAAGTCCTAGGTTGTAATTTACTCGGATTTTACACGCCGTTCCCTACAATCCGGTCCAGAAAGAAAGGCCCAATATGGAAACCATCCTGGTCGGGATCATTACCTTGCTTCTTTTTATATACCTCTTCGTGGCCGTGATACGGCCGGACAAGTTCTAGGGAAACGGAGCTCTCTATGACCACCCATCAACCCACCTCGCTCTTCGCTTGGAGTCTCGTCGGGCCCGCGATCGGCAACGCGTTCAAGAAGCTGGACCCGCGCTTGATGGTGAAGAACCCCGTGATGTTTGTGACGATGGTCGGAGCCATCCTCACGACCGTTGCGATCTTCACCTCGCCCGAGAATCGCGGCTTCGTGGCCCACTTGGCGGTATGGCTTTGGTTCACCGTCCTTTTCGCCAACTTCGCCGAAGCCATGGCCGAGGGCCGGGGCAAGGCCCAAGCCGATAGCCTGCGCAAGGCTCGCAAGGACGCGATGGCGCGGCGGCTGACGAACGGGCGGGAGGAGAAGGTTCCGGCGCCCTCACTGCAAAAGGGCGATGTGGTCGTTTGCGAAGCCGGCGACACGATCCCGGCCGACGGTGAGATCATCGAAGGAATCGCGACGGTCGACGAGGCCGCCATCACCGGCGAGTCGGCGCCGGTCATTCGGGAAAGCGGCGGCGACCGGAGCGCGGTCACCGGCGGGACCCGCGTCATCAGCGACCGGATCGTGATTCGAGTTACGATGGAAAAGGGCCATGGATTCCTCGATCGCATGATCGCGATGGTCGAGGGAGCGAAGCGCCAAAAGACACCCAACGAGATCGCGTTGACCATCCTGCTCGCCGCCCTGACGCTCATTTTCCTGCTGGTTTGCGTGACCTTGAAGCCCTTCGGCGTTTATTTCTCGACGGTTTTCACGATCCCGGTTTTGATTGCTCTTCTAGTCTGTCTGATTCCCACGACCATCGGCGGACTGCTGAGCGCCATCGGAATCAGCGGCATCGACCGGCTAATCCGGCACAATGTGATGGCCACCAGCGGCAAAGCGGTCGAAGCTTCGGGCGACGTCGACGTCCTGCTCTTGGACAAGACCGGAACCATCACTCTCGGCAACCGGATGGCAACCGCCTTTCTACCGGCACCGGGTGTCAAGCCGGTCCAACTGGCCGATGCGGCCCAGCTAGCCTCGCTGGCCGACGAAACCCCCGAAGGCCGGAGCATCGCCGTATTGGCCAAGCAGCAGTTCAGCTTGCGCGGACGCGAGGTCGCCGAGCCCCATGCCCAATTCGTTCCCTTCACCGCCCAGACCCGGATGAGCGGCGTGGATTTTCCGGCTCAGGGCGACCAAGCGGCCCGAATCATTCGGAAGGGAGCGGCCGAAGCCATTCGACTCCACGTTGAAAGGCTGGGCGGCGTTTTTCCGAAGGCCGTCGAGCAGACGGTCGAGGAGATCTCGCGATCCGGCGGAACGCCGCTGGTCGTGACCGAGAACAAGGAGGTCCTTGGAGTCGTGCAGCTCAAGGACGTCGTCAAGGGTGGGATCAAGGAACGCTTCGCCCAACTGCGGAAAATGGGAATCCGCACGGTCATGGTCACCGGCGACAATCCACTCACCGCCGCGGCGATCGCCGCCGAGGCCGGCGTTGACGATTTCATGGCTCAAGCCACGCCCGAGGACAAGCTGCGGCGTATCCGCGAAGAGCAGGCCAAGGGCCATCTCGTCGCGATGACCGGCGACGGAACCAACGACGCGCCGGCTTTGGCCCAGGCCGACGTCGGCGTCGCTATGAACACCGGAACCCAGGCCGCTCGGGAGGCCGGCAACATGGTGGACCTGGACAGCAATCCCACCAAGCTCATGGAAGTGGTCGAGATCGGCAAGCAGCTCATCATGACCCGGGGCTCGCTGACGACCTTCAGCCTGGCCAACGACGTCGCCAAGTACTTCGCCATCCTGCCGGCGATGTTCGCCATGGTCTACGCCCAGCCCGGAAAGGTCGGGCCGCTGGCGGCCTTGAACATCATGGGATTGCATTCGGATAAGTCCGCGATTTTGAGCGCCGTGATCTTCAACGCGCTGATCATCGTCGTCCTCATTCCGCTGGCTTTGAGGGGCGTTGCTTACCGTCCGTCCGGCGCGGCGGCGGTGCTTCGCCGAAATCTACTAATTTATGGATTGGGCGGGGTGGTGGTGCCCTTCATCGGGATCAAGCTCATCGACATGGTTTTGGTGGGATTAGGGGTAATATGAATATGCAGGCTGCAATTTTCATCGCTTTTATCATCGGCGGCAGCGCCCTGCTGTCGTGGCCCTTAGGTCGATACATGAAGTGGGCTATGGATCCGGAGCCCTCGTCGGCCACGGGTGGGTGGTTCGACCGCTTGTTCCGGGGGATCGGCGGCAGTTTTGCCGGCCACCAACAGAACTGGAAAGCTTACGTTCTTTCGATGCTCGTCTTCAACCTGGTGATCTTCGTGGTTAGCTTTGCCTTCATGGCCTTGCAACAGCACTTGCCGCTCAATCCCGATGGCAAGGGGCCGATCGAAGGCAGCTTGATCTTCAACACCGCGGCGTCCTTCACCACCAACACTAACCTCCAGCACTACTCCGGCGAGGTGGCGATGAGCTACCTCTCCCAGCTTTGCTCCCTGATGTGGCTGCAATTCGTCACCCCGGCCGTCGGTTTGGCGGCGCTGGCCGCCATGGCCCGGGGCTTGGCCGGCCGCAAGGAGATGGGCAATTTCTTCGTCGATCTCCAAAGGGCGACCTTTCTTGTCCTGCTGCCGATTGCCATCGTCGTTGCCATTCTCTTTATCCTCGGCGGAATGCCCATGACCTTGGCCGGCGCGGCCAAGGCAACGACCTTGGAAGGGCTGGAGCAGCTGATCGCCCGGGGACCGGTGGCGGCCTTCGTTGCCATCAAGCAGATCGGCACCAACGGCGGCGGCTTTTTCGGGCCCAACAGCACTCATCCGCTGGAAAACCCGAATTTTGGGACTAACATTCTTTCGACGGTGTCGATCACCGTCATTCCCATGGCTTGCATCTGGATGTTCGGTCGGATCGTGAAGCGGATGCGTCACGCCTCGGTCATCTTCGTCGTGATGCTCGTGCTCATGTCGGTTCGGATTGCCGGCGCGGTGCACTACGAGTCGGTTCCGACCCAGGCTTTTTCCAATCTCGCGATCCAGCGGACCCAGGGCAATCTCGAGGGCAAAGAGCTGCGCTTCGGGGCCTCGGCCGGCCCGCTTTGGGCGGTGTTGACGACCTCGACCAGCAACGGCTCGGTCAATGCGATGCACGACAGCCTCAACCCGATGACCGGCTTGATGCCCATGATCGGCATGTGGCTGAACGAGGACTTCGGCGGGGTCGGGGTCGGCTTCATCAATATGTTCATCTACATCATCCTCGGCGTCTTCGTCGCCGGAATGATGGTGGGGCGCACGCCCGAATACTTGGGCAGGCGGGTCGAAGCCTACGAAGTGAAGCTGGCGGTGCTGGCGCTCTTCAGCCACGCTCTGTTCATCCTGGCCCCGGTCGCCCTTTTCGCCGCGACCGATTGGGGGCTCAAGACGCTCAACAACGTCGGATCCCACGGATTCAGCGAGATCCTCTACGAGTTCAGCTCGGCCTCGGCCAATAACGGCTCCGGTTTCGAGGGCTTGGGCGACAACACCATTCCCTGGAACGTGGCGACAGGTATCGTCATGTTGCTCGCCCGTTTCATCCCGATCATCCTTCCCTTGGCCATCGCTGGATCGCTGGCCGCAAAGCGACCGACCGCGGAATCGGCCGGCACCTTGGGGGTCGAGAACGGCACCTTCGGAATCATGCTTTTGGCCACGATCCTGTTCATCGGCGCCTTGACCTTTTTCCCGGCGGCGGCATTGGGACCAATCGCCGAGCATTTGCAATTCATGAGGTAGAATATGAAATCGTTTATCGCCAGCGTTCGCTTAGTTCTAGTCACCTTGCTCGTCACCGTTGCCGGCTACACCGCCTTGATGCTGGGATTCGCCAAGATTGCCTCGCCGGACACGGCTCTAGGCTCTTTAATCCTTGGCTCCGATGGCAAGGTCGTCGGAAGTCGGCTATTAGCCCAGAAATTCACCCAAGCGCGCTATTTTTGGTCTCGCCCTTCGGCGGTGGACTACAACGCCTCGGGAGCCGGCGGCAGCAACAAATCCCCGACCAGCAGCGACTTGGCCGATCGGGCCGCAAAAACCGTCGCCGAATACGGGGCAACGGCGGATAAACCCTTGCCGGCGGAGTTGGCGGCCGCTTCCGGCGGGGGGCTCGATCCGCACATCACCGAGGAAGGCGCCTTGTACCAAGCCGAGCGGGTGGCGAAGGCTCGGGGACTGCCTCAGTCCCAGGTCGAGGAGACGGTCCGGCGGCAGGCTTTCGTGGTCGACGGTTTTCTTGCACCCCAGCGTCTGGTCAATGTCCTGGAGCTCAACTTGGCCTTGGACGCGAAGCTTTGATAAATGACGCCTTGCTGCTATCCTTTTTCTGGTTTCACCAGCGGACATGGAAAAGACACGCCCAAATCCCGATGAATTGCTGGCGGCGATTCAAAAAGAAGAAGTTAAAATCAAGCGCGGGAAGCTGCGCCTTTTTTTCGGGATGTCGGCCGGAGTCGGTAAAACCTACGCCATGCTCCGGGCCGCCCTGGAGCAGAAGAAGGCGGGCGTCGATGTCGCCATAGGCTTGGTCGAAACCCACGAGAGGGCCGAAACCGCCGTTTTGCTCCAGGGACTGGAAATCCTTCCCCGCAAGAAAACCGAATATCGCGGCACGATCTTGGAAGAGATGGACCTCGAGGCTGTCTTGGCCCGGCGGCCGGACTTGGTCCTAGTCGACGAATTGGCTCATACCAACGCCCCTGGATCGCGGCACCCCAAGCGCTACCAAGACGTCATCGAGCTGCTGGAGTCGGGGATCAACGTCTACTCCACGATGAACGTTCAGCACCTCGAAAGCCGCGTCGATATGGTCCAATTGATCACCGCGGTCAATGTCCGGGAGACGGTTCCCGACTCGGTTCTGGACCTGGCCGACCAGATCGAGCTCATCGATATCTCGCCCCATGAGCTTCTCAAGCGCTTTCGCGAGGGCAAGATCTATCCCGGCGAACGGGCCGGCCGGGCGATGGTCCATTTCTTCCAAGAGAGCAACCTCACCGCTTTGCGCGAGATTGCGCTTCGCGCCACCGCCGACAAGGTGGATCAGGATCTGCAGGGCTTGGCGGCCGACCGGCAGGTCGAAGGCTCTTGGGGCGCCGGCGAGCGCTTGATGGTGGCGGTCAGCCAAAGCCCCTTTTCGGAGCGCCTGATCCGCGCCACCCGGCGGATGGCCGTGCAATTGGACACCTCTTGGGTCGCCCTCTACGTCGATACCGGCCGGGCCTTAAGCGAGGCCGACCAAAACCGATTGGTGAAAAATCTGGAGCTGGCCCGGGAGCTGGGCGGCGAGGTGGTCACCACCCAGGACTCCGACGTCGTCGCCGCGATCCAACGCGTCGCTCTGGCCAAGGGCGTGGTTCAGATCGTGATCGGAAGGCCGGAGCGGCGCTTTTGGCAGGACCTCTTCCGCGGCGGCTCGCTGGTGGATCGCCTGGTGCGGGAAACTCGGGGGATCGATGTCCACGTCATTCGGCAACCCGAGGCCGAGCGGAGGCCTTTGATCCTCTTTCCGCGGCTTCAAGCCGAGGCCCGGTGGCCGACCTATTTGAAGACCGCCCTTTTCGTCCTGGCGGTTGCTGGGCTGAATGCTTTCCTCGATCCTATCTTGGGTTATCGCGCCGTCGGTTTCGTTTTCCTGCTCGCCGTTATCATCACCGGACTCTTCGTCTCCCTAGGACCGACCTTGCTGGCCGCGACTCTCAGCGCCCTCATTTGGAACTTTTTTTTCATTCCTCCGCTCTTTACCTTCCACATCGGCACCGTCGAAGACTTGATGCTGTTCCTCACTTATTTCGTGGCGGCCCTGGTGACCGGAATCTTCACCTATCGACTGAAACGGCAGCAGCGCGCCCTGCGTCAGCGCGAGGAGAAGACCAACATCCTCTACGAGATCCTCAAGGCCATGACCTTGGCTCGGGGAGTGGACGCGGTGATGGAAGTTGCCTTGCAACGCATATCGGAGCTGTTCGATGCCGAGTGCGCGGTGCTGACGATGGACAACTTGCAGCAAGGCGATGGCCCGGCTTACGGCGTCATGGCCATGGATGAAAAGGAGCGGGCGGTCGCCGCTTGGTCCTATGAGCAGGGCAAGATCGCGGGCTGGTCCACCGATACCCTTCCGATGTCCTCCTCGATGGCGGTTTCATTGAAGCTGGGGGACCGCAAGTATGGGGTGCTGATGTTTAGGCCGAAGTCCCAGCGCGAGTTGACGCCCGATCAGGAAAACCTGCTCTTCGTCATCGCCAACCAAATCTCGGTGGCCCTGGCCAAGGAAGATTTCGACGAAGAGAGAAACCGCGGCCGTTTGCTCCAAGAATCGGAGCGCTTGCACCAAACCCTCTTGAATTCGATTTCCCACGAGCTTCGGACGCCGCTCACCGCCATCCTCGGCGCGGCCACCGCCCTGCAGGAAAAGGCCACTTCCGCCGATCCCAAGATCCGGCGCGAGATGAGCGAAGAGATCGTCGATTCGGTGGATCGCCTGAATCGGGTGGTGGAGAACCTGTTGGACATGACTCGGCTCGAGTCGGGCATGCTCAAGCCGAAGCGGGAATGGTTCGATCTAGCCGAGTTGGTCTCCGACTCCTTGTTGCATCTCAAGCGGCCCTTGGCGAAACACGCGATCGATTGGCGGCCACCGGAAAAGTCGGTCTATTTCGAGGGCGATTTCCACTTGCTAGAACATGCCTTCGTCAACTTATTGCTGAACGCCGCCACTTATTCACCGGTCGGCTCGACGATCACCGTTCGGGTCGAAGCCGAGGATGGTCGAGCCAAGATCAAGATTCGAGATCAAGGCCCCGGGGTTCCCGGCGACCACCAAGCACGGGTGTTCGAAAAATTTTACCGGCTTCCGGGCAGTCCCGCCGGAGGCTTGGGACTAGGTCTCTCCATTGCCAAGAGCCTGGTCGATTTGCACCAAGGCGAGATCGGGATGGCCGCTTTGCCGGACGAGGGTTCGGAATTTTGGATTCAGCTCCCGCTTCAGGAGATCCCTAGCCAGGTCTCGGGGGAGGGTGCATGACCGCGGCCAAAATCTTGGTGGTTGACGACGAGGCTGCGATCCGCAAATTCCTCCGAGTCAGCCTTGAAGCTCAAGGATTCAAGGTCGTGGAAGCGGTGAGCGGCAAGGAAGGCTTGACCCAGGCCGTCGCCAGCCGACCCGACTTGATCATCCTTGACTTGGGCCTCCCCGACATCGAGGGCTTCGAGGTCTTGGGCTCCTTGCGCGAATGGTCGAAGGTTCCGGTTATCGTCTTGACCGTTCGCGATGACGAGGAGGACAAGGTTCGCGCCTTGGACGGCGGCGCCGACGATTACCTAACCAAGCCCTTCAGCGTTCCTGAGCTCTTGGCCCGGATCCGAGTCGCCGAACGCCATCGCTTGCCGGCTTCGGAGTCGCCGCTCTTTCAAAGCGGTGACTTGGAGGTGGACCTGTCGTCCCGCAGCGTGAAGGTGAGGGGAAAGGAAGTTCGTCTGACCGCGACCGAATGGGAGATCCTTCGTCTCTTAGTGGAACACGCCGGAAAGGCGGTCACTCATCGTCAGATCCTCAAACAAGTCTGGGGGCCCAACGCGGTGGAGCATACCCAGTATTTGCGGGTTTACGTCGGTCACCTTCGGAAGAAGCTGGAGCAAGCGACCGATCAGGCTTTCATCCGCACCGAGCCCGGCGTGGGCTATCGCTTGCTGCTCCTTTAATGGTTCACTCCCGGTACATCGATAGAATTTGCGGTTCATAGCGAGCTTGGATCTTGCTGCGTTTCAGCTTCAAGGTGGCGGTGATCAGGTCATTGGCTTGGGAGAATTCCTGGGGGACGATCTCGAAGCGCTTGACCTGCTCGTAGGAGGCCAAGCCGGCTTGAGCCTCTTTCAAAGCTTCGCCGAACTTCCGCTTGAATTCGGGGTGGCTGCAAAGCTCCTCCCAGTCGAGCTTGGCCAGGCCATTGTCGCCCAGCTGGGCCAAGACGTTTTCGCGGTTGGGGACGATCAGGGCGCTTAAGAAGGCTTTGCCGTGGCCGAAGACGGCGGCTTGGAGGATCAGCGGACTTTTTTCCAGTGCCTGTTCGACTACCGAGGGGATGACGTTCTTACCGTAAGAGGTGACGATCATCTCCTTGATCCGGCCTTTGATGGTGATGTAGCCCTCGGCGTCGATGGCCCCTTGGTCGCCGGTGTGAAACCAGCCTTCTTCGTCGATCGCCTCGCGAGTCGCGGCTTCGCTGTCGTAGCCGAGCATCAGCGAGCTGCCCTTCACCAAAAGCTCGTCGTTTTCGCCCAAGCGGACCTGGACGCAGCCCAGCGGAGTTCCAACGGTGCCGATCTTGTTCTTGTAG
Source organism: bacterium (assembly GCA_044869875.1). Taxonomy (GTDB): domain Bacteria; phylum UBA10199; class UBA10199; order DSSB01; family DSSB01; genus DATEDP01. The sequence continues at coordinate 9,815 of JBIOXX010000285.1, forward strand.
TGCGGATTGACGCTGACGGTGGGCGAGACTTCGGTCAGCCCGTAACCCTGCAGGACTTGGACGCCGATGGCTTGGAAAAACTCGACCACCGAAGGATCGATGGGGGCTCCGCCGCAAATGACCCGCTTTAATTTGCCGCCGAATTTTTTCCGAATCTTGCGGTAGAAGATCAGCTCGCCCAAACGGTCGGCCGGCAGGCGAAGAAAGGAAAGAAAGCCGCCGCGGTGCAGAGCCTGGCTTTGGCCGAGCAAGCCCGAGAACACCTTATATAGGGTCGGGGATTGCTTGCGCAGCTTGTCTCGCACTCCGGATTCGATCTTCTCGAGCAGCCGAGGCACGGCGTTGATTCGATCGGGCTTGAAAACCTGGATGTCCTCGACCAGTTCTGCGATGCCCCGGCCGTAGCAGACGGTGGTGCCGAGGAAGAGCGGCCCGAGCAGGCCGGCGTTGCGCTCGAAGGCGTGGCTCAACGGGAGGACTGAAAGGATGCATCGGTCGGCGCTGGCCTGGACCGGATCGTTGCCGAAGTTTACCGAATCGATCAGACCTTGGTGGCCGAGCAGGACGCCTTTCATTTCGCCGGTGGTGCCGGAAGTAAAAATAATCGTGGCGACTTCGTCGTCCTCGATCGGAGGCTCGGCCGGCGGTGGCCGGGTCGCTTGGCTCAGCAGTTCCGGGATCGAGGTGTAGCGTCGGCCGGCCTTGGAAGAGGGCGATTTTCCGGTCTCGAAGAAGACGACGCTGCCCACTTCGGTTGGAAGGCCGGCCAAGAGGCCGGGAATCTTGTCATCGACGCCGCTTCCCAAGAACAGAACTTTGGCTCGGGATTGGCGGAGGATTTTTTGAATCTGCTCGACCGTCAGGACCGTGTGCATCGGCACTAGGACCAGGCCGCGCTTGGCAACGGCCAAGTCGACCACCGCCCAAAGCGGTTGGTTCTCGGTCAAAAGCCCGACCCGGTCGCCGCGTTTCAAGCCGAGCGAGGGCAGGGTATCGGCGAAGGCGTCGACCCTTTGCAGGAGCTCGGCGTAGGTCCAGTGGCGGATCTCGCCCTTTTCGAGAAAGCCGATGGCTTTCCGTTCGGCGTGGTCCCGGGCAGATGCGGCGAAAAGTTCATAAATGTTGGCCAAATTTCCCCCTGCGTCATTTTAGGCTGGGTAGCCTCCGGTCTCCAATGACAATTTTTGAGGGATGGGGATTGCGCCGGGAGGATTAGATTTTAAAATACTCGGGGACGTGGAGTCGAACCACGATTGATGGAGTCAGAGTCCGGCCGGTTCGAATCCAATCAAGCAAAAACAATAACTTACAAACCACTAAAGTCACTGAAATAGCATGAAGCCACCATAGGGTGGTGGCGTGAGCGGGTTGTTCACAGACGAAGAGTTTACGCGTTTGCCTTCAGGCTTTGACTAAGCAATAGACTTCGGAGAAGGTTTTACTCCCTATGCTAAAAGAGAAAACGATTCCCTATTCCCCGTCTTGGCTCGATGAAAATCTATTCGAAGACAACGATAGAGATTTTAAGAAAGAGATCGATCTTTCT
>JBIOXX010000286.1:0-4912 GCA_044869875.1 bacterium
TACGTCGGCGACGGAGCCTACAATCATTACGCCCACAGCCTTCATGCCAATCCCAGCTTGGTTTACGTAGCCGAAGTGATTCTGCTGATCCTTTTCGGCGCCCACATCCTCATTGGATTTCAACTGACGATCACCAACCGCCGCGCCCGTCCCGAAGCTTATGAGATGCGGCGCTCCAAGCAGGGCAACACCAAGGCCACGCCCTCGGCCACGATGTACGTCACCGGCGCCCTGGTCCTCGGCTTCATTCTCCTCCACTTGGCCGATTTTCGGTTTCATCTCCACAATCCCGGACCCGAGAGCGAGGAGCCCTTCACTAAGGCCCTGCGCTTGATGCAGGATCCCATCACCGCCAGCGTTTATTTCCTCGGCAGTCTCTTGCTGGGTTGGCATCTCTGGCACGGCTTTCAGAGCGCCTTCCAGTCGCTGGGCCTGCGCAATCCCAAATACACTCCGTTCATCTATAAATTGGGAATCGTCCTGGCCCTGCTTTTGGGCTTGGGTTTCGCCTCCTTCCCGGTTTGGGCCTTCCTAAAGAAATTCGGAGTGCTGCCATGACGATCTTGGATTCCAAAGTCCCCTCGGGACCGATCGACGAGAAGTGGACCAAGTGTAAGAACGACCTCAAGCTGGTCAGCCCGACCAACAAGCGGAAGTACGACATCATCGTTGTCGGCACCGGCTTGGCCGGCGGCGCGGCGGCGGCTTCGCTGGGCGAGCTTGGCTACAAGGTCAAAGCTTTTTGCTTTCAGGACAGCCCCCGCCGGGCCCACAGCATCGCGGCCCAGGGCGGGATCAACGCCGCTAAAAATTACCAAAACGACGGCGACAGCGTCGGCCGGCTCTTCTACGACACGATCAAGGGCGGCGACTTTCGGGCCCGCGAAGCTAACGTCTACCGCTTGGCCGAGGTCAGTGCCAACATCATCGACCAATGCGTGGCCCAGGGCGTGCCCTTTGCCCGGGAGTACGGCGGAACCTTGGCTAACCGGACCTTTGGCGGCGTCCTGGTTTCGCGAACCTTCTACGCCCGAGGCCAAACCGGCCAACAGCTCCTGCTTGGCGCCTACGCCAGCCTGATGCGCCAGGTTGAGCGCGGCAAGGTCCAAATGTTCCCGCGCCGCGAGATGCTCGACTTGGTGGTCGTCGACGGCGTCGCTCGCGGCATCATCACCCGTAATTTAGTGACCGGCGAGCTCGAGAAACATGAAGGCCACGCGGTCTTGCTCTGCACCGGCGGCTACAGCAACGTCTTCTACCTCTCGACCAATGCCAAGGGCTGCAACACCACCGCGATCTGGCGGGCTTACAAGCGCGGCGCCCTCTTTGCCAACCCCTGCTATACCCAGATCCATCCGACCAGCATCCCGGTCCATGGCGATTACCAGTCCAAGCTGACCTTGATGAGCGAGAGCTTGCGCAACGACGGCCGGGTTTGGGTGCCGAAAAAGGCCGGCGACAAGCGGCCCGCGGCGAGCATTCCCGACGCCGAGCGCGACTACTACTTGGAGCGAAAATATCCGACCTACGGCAACATGGTTCCCCGCGACGTCGCCTCGCGCAACGCCAAGGCGGTTTGCGACGAGGGCCGCGGTGTCGGCGAGACCGGCCAGGCGGTTTATTTGGATTTCGCCGATGCCATCAAGCGCGATGGCAAGGAGACGATCCGTCAGAAGTACGGCAACCTCTTCCACATGTACGAGAAGATCACCGCCGAGAATCCCTACGAGGTGCCGATGAAGATTTACCCGGCGCCGCACTACACGATGGGCGGCCTCTGGGTGGATTATAATTTGGAGAGCAATGTCCCGGGTCTCTTCGTCCTGGGCGAAGCCAACTTCTCGGACCACGGCGCCAATCGCTTGGGCGCCAGCGCCTTGATGCAGGGCTTGGCCGACGGCTATTTCATCGCGCCTTACACGGTCGGCAACCATTTGGCCGGCCGCAAGCTCGAGAAGATCACGACCTCGCACCCCGCCTTTGAAGAAGCGCTGAAGGGTGTGAAGGACCAAGTCGACCGCTTCCTCCAATCCAAGGGGACTCGCTCCGTCGACAGCTTCCACCGCGAGCTCGGCCGCATCATGTGGCAATACTGCGGGATGTCGCGGAGCGAAGCCGGCTTGAAGAAAGCCATCGATTTGATCCAAGCCCTGCGCCGTCAATTCTACGCCGAGGTGAAGGTGCCGGGCAGCGGAGCCGAGTTCAACCAAAGCTTGGAACAAGCCGGCCGGGTCGCCGACTTCATCGATTTGGGCGAGCTGATGTGCCGCGATGCCCTCAATCGCCGCGAGTCCTGCGGCGGTCATTTCCGCGAGGAGAGCCAGACCGAGGAGAACGAGGCCAAGCGCGACGATGAGTGTTTCCGCTACGTGGCGGCTTGGCAATACCAGGGCGAAGGCAAGGAGCCGGACCTGCTCAAGGAGCCGCTCGAGTTCGAGGCGGTGCACCTGGCCCAGAGGAGTTATAAATGAGCGAGAAAAAACTGAATTTAACGCTCAAGGTTTGGCGGCAGAAGGACCGGAAAGCAAAAGGCAAGCTGGTCACTTACCGGGTCAAGGACATCTCCACCGACATGTCTTTCTTGGAAATGCTCGACGTTCTCAACGAGGAGCTGACCAAGAAGAACGAGGAGCCGGTGGCCTTCGACCACGATTGCCGTGAGGGCATCTGCGGGATGTGCAGCTTGATGATCAACGGCCAGGCCCACGGCCCCGACCGCGAGACCACCGCCTGCCAACTTCACATGCGCCGCTTCAAAGACGGCCAAACCATCGTGATCGAACCGTGGCGGGCCAAGGCCTTTCCCATCGTGAAGGATTTGGTCACCGACCGCTCGGCCTTCGACCGGATCATCAGCGCCGGCGGCTATGCCTCGATCAACGTCGGCAACGCCCAGGACGCCAACTGTATCTTGGTCGGCAAGGAAAAGGCCGACAAGGCGATGGACGCCGCGGCCTGCATCGGCTGCGGAGCCTGCGTGGCGTCCTGCAAGAACGCCTCGGCGATGCTCTTCGTCGGCGCCAAGGTCACTCATTTCGCCGAGCTTCCCCAGGGCCAGCCGGAGCGGACCAGCCGGGTTCAAAAGATGGTGGCCCAAATGGACGAGGAAGGCTTCGGCGCCTGCACCAACACCTACGAGTGCGAAGCGGCCTGCCCGGCCGGCATCAAGATCACCGCCATCGCCACCCTCAACCGCGAGCTGCTCAAGGCGGCCTTTGGCGGCCAAGAGGAAGAGCAGCGGGCCGAGGGCAACGGTTAGTTGGCAATTTCGACCCGATCGGGGCTAAAATCCCCCAATGCTCATCAAAAAAATCCAAGATCACGAAGTGAATATTTCTCCAACCTGCGGCGAGATTCACGAGATCCTAGGCCCGAAGGACGATTCGACGGTGAACGTCGCGGTGGCCTTCGATATCAAGCCGACCCGCGCCCATTACCATCTCGGTTTTGAAGAAATTTACTTCGTCTTGGATGGGAACATTCAATTGAAGCTCTACGACCCCGCGACCGGCAAGATTTGGACCGAGTCGCTCAACGCCAACGAGCTAGCGGTCCTCACGCCCGGCATTCATCATCAAATCGTCGCCAGCTCCGAAAAGAACCGACTCTGCGTCCTCACCACGCCCCATTTCAATCCCGAGGACGAGCACTTATCCGATAAGCTTTAGACCAAAAGAAAAGGGAACCGAAACAGTTCCCTTTTCTACATAAATCCAGTTCTGAAAAGTCTACCCGAGGATCGACCCCAGCTTCAGCGCCAAGCCCATGTCGCCGGCGACTTTGAGCTTACCGGTCATGAAGGCCATCTGGGGATTGAGCTTCCCGTCGATCATGTCCGAGAAGTCGTTGGCCGCCACCGTGACGGTGCACTTGGCGTTGCCGGTCGAGCCCGCGACGACTTTCTTGTCGGCACCGGAAAGGTCGATCGACCAGACACCGCCGCCGTCGCCGGTGATATTGAACTCATAAATCGCGCTATTTGTCGCTAATTTATCCGCATTAGTCTTAAGCTTTTCTGGAATTTTTTGTTCGAAGATCTCTTTGGGGGTCGACATGCTCTCTCCTTCAAGGATTAGATTAAATGAAACAAATGCAGGCCCGATTTATAAATCCATTGGCCGAAAATTAAAACTCCGAATAAGGCGGTGATCCAGCGCGAACCCTCGGGGCTGTACCAACTTGGCCGCCGCCCCCGCAAGCCCCGATAAAGCGCCTCTCCCCCACGGACCGCGAAATAAACCGCTAAAGCCGGCGCCGCGGCGTTGAGCCGAATGCTGTCGGCCCAATGGCCATGGAAGAGAGCGAGGAAAGCGCGGGTCAGCCCGCAGCCGGGACAGTCCCAGCCGCTGACGAAGCGAAAGGCGCAGAGCGGAAGGCCTTCGATCCAGGCCGGCGGCAAAAAGACGGCGGCGGCGAACAATATTATGATCGCCGCCGCCGCGAATGCCGGTGAGCGAAACCCCGTTCTGAAGGCGCGCCTCACGCTCAACACCGATTACTTGTTGGCTTGCTGTTCCGCCATCGGACCGATGATCGGGATCAGCCACTTCTGGCCCTGGTAAGCCTTGATCATGGCCATGATCCAGACGACCAGGAAGCCGACCCACACCACCAAGTTGAGGATCATGGCGATGATTCCGAGATAAGGAATGAAGCCGACGATCATGATCACCAGGTAGGCCGCGAAGACGGCGATGCCCAAGAAGATGGCCTGCCAGGCGTGGAACTTGACGTCCTTGTTGTCCTTCTCGATCAACAAGAAGATCAGCCCAGTCACCCAGGTGCAGAGGTAACAGAGCAAGGATGCAACGTTGGGTGCCAGTCCGGTGCCGCCGCTCGGAGCGCTCGGGGGGGTTTGGGTAGGGATTTGATCAGCCACTGGTATCCTCCTTAAGGGGGGTTCATTCACTAT
>JBIOXX010000287.1:0-3479 GCA_044869875.1 bacterium
GAATACATCGAGGGGACCCCCATCCTTCAGGCCCTGACCGGAGCGCCCTTGGACCGGATCTGGCGAACCTTCGCCCAATTGCTGGTCGGTCTCGATGCGCTCTACCGGGAGAACACCCCCCATCTCGACCTCAAGCCGCAAAATGTCTTGGTCGGGCAGGATGCCCAGGGGGCTTTGCGAGTCGGCTTAGTCGACTATGGCTTGGCCTCGCTGCTCAACCCGCCGGAGATGAAGGAATCCGCCCCGCTGGGAACTCCGCCTTACACCGCTCCCGAATTTGCCAACGAACGGGTCCCCAGCGTGAGGGCCGATCTCTATTCGGTGGGGATCTTGCTTTTTTCGGCCTTGGCCCGGCGCAGCCCCTTCGAGGGCGCCGATCCGGCGGCGATCCTCCAGGCTCAAATGGAGAAAGAGGCGCCACCGCTCAAATCGCTGGTCGGCGGAGCTCCGGCGCCGCTCTCCGATCTCATTCAGCAATTGCTGGCCCGCGATCCGGCTCAGCGGCCGGAGAGTCCGCTTCAGGTTTTGCGTCTCTTGCAAGCGGCGGCGGGTTCGGCTTTTCCGCAGGACGCCGCGGCCTTTCCGCCTTTTTCCGATTTCGCGATCTCGCTGCGCGGCGAGGAAGCCATTCACCTATTTCGTCGCATCGTCATGGCCGGCGGGCGCTGGGTGGTCGGGGGCGTCAGCGGCAGCGGAAAGGATTTCGTCGCTCGAGCGATTGAACGGGCCTTCTGGCTCAACCGCATGCCGGTCTGGCACGTCAGCGGCAGGAATCTGAGCTTGGTTCAAGGCGAGCTTTCGCTCAATCCGACCAACCCGACCTGGCTTTTAGTTTCTGAAGCCGACCGCGGTCCGGTCGAGGGTTGGCTGCGAGGTCGGCCTTACGAGCGGGTGATCGCCGTCGGCGAGGACATTTCCTGGGCCCGCTCCAGCAGTGGCTGGCAGCGCTATATCTTGGCCGGAATGAAAGCCGAAGACTTGGCCAAGCCTTGGCAGGAGGCCTTCGGCTCGGCCGATGCCAAATTAATTCAAGCCCTGCATCGGCGCTTCCAAGGTGAGCCGGCCGCCTTGGTTCGCGGCGCCCGGGCGATGGCCCATCAAGGTTTGCTCAAGCAGGCCGGGGCTACCTGGCAAATGGATTCCGAAAAAATCCAGCGCGCCGCGCTGGGCGCCAACACCACGATGCTCGGCAATCCCTTGGCGGCTCTGCCCGAGCCCGGCCGGCGGCTCTTTCGTCTTTTGGGTTTTGCTTCCGTTCCTTTGAGCGCCGAAACCTTGGCGGCTTGGGCCGGATTGGACCTTGCGGTGGCATCGGCCGCGCTGCACGGTCTCGCCGCCGAGACTTGGCTGCGGCGCTCGCTGCGCAGCGGCCGCGAGTATTTCGAAATCGACGGCGAGCCGTTGAGCGCCGAGCAAGCTTCGCTGCCCGAAGACCAGGCTCTGCCTCTGCTCCAGGCCTTGGCCGATATGGGCTGGGCCGCGCCGGCCTTGCAAGTGCTGCAAAACAGCTTCGCCGCCAGCCGCAGCCCGACGGTCCATGCCTTCCGCGGGATATTGCAAACCCGCAGCGGCCTCCATTCCGAGGCTTTGCTCAACCTCAAGGCCGAGGCGATCGCGGCGCTTCCGGACGAGTGGAAGGCTCGGGCCTATGAGGCCCTGGGAGCTTCGCTCCTCGCCACCGGCCAAAACAAAGCCGCCGAGGCGGCACTGCGCCAAGTTTTTCCTCTTTATAAAGCCGCTCAAGACGCCGCCGGCCAAGCCCGGGTTTACGCGCTGATGGCCGAAGTGGTGGAGAAGGGCGGCGAAGTCGGCAAGGCACTGCAGCTTCATCAGCAAGCCCTCAACTTGGCCGCCACTGCGCCCGAAAAGGAAAGGTTGCAGGGCAAGATCGAAAAGGCCATCGCCGAGCTCTACGCCCGGGCCACCGATTTCGACAGCGCCGAGAATCGTTTCCAAACCGCGCTCGGCTTGCTCGAGGGCGTCGGGCGGGGCGACGATTTGGCCGAAGCCTACGCCGATTACGCCGGCCTCTGTCTTTTGCAAGGCGATCCCGACCGGGCCGAGCTGTTTTGCAACGAGGCCTTGGCTTGGGCCCTTTTCTATCGTTGGCCGGCCTTGCAGGCCAAGGTCTACCGGAATTGGGCCAAGGTCCATGCCAGCCGTGAGGACGCCGCCTTCGCGATCGGCCGCTACGGCGAGGCCATCGAGGTCCTAGCTCGCTCCGGCGACCGGCTGGCCTTGGGCGAAGTCTTGGTCGAGCGGTCGGAGTATCTGGACAAGTACCGCGATTTGGTCTCGGCCGAGAAGGACGCGCGGCGGGCTTGGGATTTGGTTCAGCGCGAGAAGGTCGAAGATTTGCGCGGGGCTGCGGCCCTGGCCCTGGGGCGGGTGCTGGGCCGGGAGCTCGTCAAGCACGCCGAGGCCCGGAAGTTCCTCGCGCTCGCCAACAAGGAGTTGGCCGGAAAGCCCCGTCACTGGGAATCGGAGTACCTGCTCGGCGAGACCGACCGAATGCGGGGGCGGGCGCCGCAGGCGCTGCGCCGTTTCAAAAACGCCCTGCAGATCCTGGATCAGCGCCTCGGCATGATGAATCCCGAAAGCCCCGAGGCTCGGGAGCTGAATCAGAGGAAGCGCGAAGTCGAGATGTCGGCGGGGGCGGTGAGTTAAGTTGTAAAAGTCTAGACTCGGTCTGACATCTCAAGAGCTTGGTTTCGATCTCGTCGGACAAGTCAGTACATTAATGGGTTTACCCGAACGACATATATCGCTACCTTCTCGGCTCATACCGCATCGCCACCGCCCCAGAGCCGAACTCCAGCCGGCTCACGAGCCTCAAGTCGATACACTTCGATAGCCCCGCGAACAACGTCGGCCCGTGGCCTACTAGCCTGGGATGCACCACGAACTCGTACTCATCAATCAATCCCAGCTCCGCCAATGCCAATGGCAGCTTCACGCCTCCCACCAACAGTCCTTTACCCGACTCCCGTTTGAGTTCCTGAACGGCCTTCCCTAAATCCCCCCGCACGAGTTCCGCGTTCCAATCGACCCGGTTCAAAGTGCTCGACACGACGTACTTTTTTGCCGTGTCGATCGTCCGGGCGAAGGGTTCCATCCAATCAGGCCTCGCTTCCGTTCGCGCCGGCGGCGGCCGAACCGCTGCCTCCATCATTTCGTAAGTCACCCGGCCAAAGAGGAGGGCATCGGCCTGGTCGAGGTTTTCCACCGCGTGACGATGTAAGTCTTCGTCCGCGAACATTTCACGATGATCGCAGCACCCGTCCAATGTGACGTTAATGGAATACCGAAGGGGTCGCATTGCGTGCTCCTGAAGCGGCCTAACGGACCGCGCATCAGCTGCGGCGAATGCTCAGGATGCGCACTATCCAACGTTCCTTTGATCTGAAGCGCCGCCAGCTGCATGCGCTTGTTAGGCGGCGCTCGCTGCAGGACCGCCGGAGTCACTGCCCGGATCCATG
>JBIOXX010000288.1:0-2805 GCA_044869875.1 bacterium
GTCAAAAGCCGATGAAAACGGAAGACTTGGCTAGAAAAAAATTAGAGGCGCTGTATTTGGCCGGAGAGCGGGAAATGCCGGCTCGCTTGGCGGCCGTCGAGGAGGCCGCTGAGAGCGAAGCGGCCGAAGAAGCCCCTTCCCCGGCTCCGAGGATCGAAGTCATGCCCAAAAAGGAAGCCCCAGCCGCCGCCAAAATAGAAATTTCCCACAATAAGGGCGAGCTGGCCCTGTCCCAAGCCAAGCTCGCCGAGCTGCGGGCCGAGATCGGTGAAGACTGCCGCCGTTGCCGGCTTTGCGAGAAACGGACCAAGCTGGTCTTCGGCGTCGGCAATCCCCAGGCCGAGCTGATGTTCGTCGGAGAGGCTCCGGGCCGAGACGAGGACCTCCAAGGCGAGCCCTTCGTCGGCCGGGCCGGCCAGCTTCTCACCAAGATCATCGAGGCGATGAAATTCAAGCGCGAGGACGTCTACATCGCCAACGTCACGAAATGCCGCCCGCCCGAAAACCGCAATCCCGCGCCCGACGAGATCGCCACCTGCGAGCCCTTCCTGCTCCGCCAGATCGAGATCATTCAGCCTAAAGTGGTCGTCGGCCTCGGTAATTTCGCGGTCCAGACCCTCCTCCAGACCGAATCCAAGATCACCGGCCTGCGCGGCCGCTTCCATCCCTGGCCTTCGGCGGTGGTGAAGGAAAAATTCGACACTTCGCTGGCCGAAGGTTCGATCGCCCTCATGCCGACCTATCATCCGGCCTTTCTACTGCGAAACCCGGCGATGAAACGGCCGGTCTGGGAAGACATGCAAAAAGTTATGGAGCATTTGGGGAGATAGGCTTGGGCTCGATCCAGAGCTGCTTCAAGAGGCTCGATTCCCTCTTATAAAATCCCTCGGTGTGAAAAGAATCCCTAAGCTTCAGCAAAGTATAATCGAGATGGTGCATCACCTCGTGAAGCAAGGTCCTGAGGAAAGTCTTGAAGGCCACCACTTGGATTCGCTTGGCGGTTCGCATCCAAACCGTGATCAACGGTTTCGGCTTATTGCCACCCCGTTCGTAAAGCCCGTGAAGCTCGCCCCGGGTATTGGATGGCCGCTTCTCCAAGACCTTCACCTGCACCGCCTCGACGTTCAAAACCCGCACCAAGGCATTGACGAAGGCCTGAGCGCCTTGCTCGGTGTAGTCGCGATGTCCCGCTGCCAGAGCCTTGGCCATGTATTCCAAAAAGGGCTGAAAGCGTTCCGGACCGGGAATGAGGATCGAGGTCACACCGGCGCTCTTCAAATAAATCTTCTTTTGGGAAGCATTGAGCCGCTTGTAGTAGCCGAAGGGCATAAGAGCTACGTGAGAATATCCGCCACAACCTGGCGCGGATCTTTGGCTTGGAGAATGGGACGACCGACGACGACGGCATCGGCTCCGTCCGAAAAAGCTTCCTGCGGCGTCTTCACCCGCTTCTGATCGCCCTTTTCGGCTCCGGCTGGACGCACGCCGGGGGTGACGATCTTGAAGGAGCGCGGAATCTCGCCGCGGATCAATCGAATCTCCTGGGGCGAACAGATGACGCCGGCCATGCCCGATTGGTGGGCCAGACGAGCCAAGCGCTGGACCTGTTCGGCCGGCGTGGCGTCGAGGCCTAGCTCGGCCAGCGAATCCATCGAGGTCAAGACCGTCACCGCCATCAAATAGGGTAGATCCGCTTTGCTTTTCTTAGCCTCTTCCCGGGCCGCGCCCACCGCCGTCTTCATCATTTCGGAGCCGCCGCTGGCATGAAGGGTCAGCATGTCGACCTTGAGGCGCACCGCCTCGCGGCAGGCCTCGGCGACGGTGTTGGGGATGTCGTGTAGCTTGAGGTCGAGGAAGATCCGCTTGCGCTTGCGCCGCAGCCATTTCACCGAATCGGGACCGTAATGAGTGAATAGCTTCAACCCGACCTTGTAGAAATCAACCGCCGGACCGAGCTTATTCAAGACCGACTCGACTTCGCGCATCGATTCGACGTCGAGGGCGACGATGAGCGGCGAGAGCTTCTTCATGCCGGCGACAACGCGCGGCGATGCAGCTCCAAGGCGTGCTCCGCGGCCTTTTCGACCGAAATCTTCTCGAGAGCTCCGTTGCGTCGGGCCTTGACCTCGATCAAGCCCTCTTTCAAGCCCTTGGCTCCGACCACTATACGGTAAGGAATGCCCAGCAGGTCGCTGTCCTTGAACTTGACGCCGGGACTCTCGTCGCGCTCATCCCAGAGCACCTCAACCCCGGCGGCGCCGAGCTGCTGGTAGATTTTTCGGCTCGTCTCCATGACGGCGCCGTCGCTGGGGTTCAGACTGAGCAGGTGAAACTGAAAGGGCGCGATCGGATAGGGCCAGATGATGCCGTTGTCGTCGTGGTTTTGCTCGATGGCGGCGGCAGCGGTGCGGCTGACGCCGATGCCGTAGCAACCCATCACCATCACCTTTTCCTGACCTTTCTCGTCGAGGAATTTGGCTTTCATCGATTCGGAATACTTCGTACCGAGGAAGAAGACATGGCCGACCTCGATGCCGCGATGCTCCTCGTAACCCCCGCTATTGCAGACGGGGCAAGGATCTCCGGGCATGGCTCGACGGAGGTCGACGAAGCCTTCGACCTTGAAATCGCCGAGCTCGACGCCGGTCAAATGGGCATCGCGCTCGTTGGCGCCGGTGACGAAATCGCTCATCTCGGCCACCGCCGAGTCGACATAGATCGGAATCTTCAGGCCAATCGGTCCGGTGAACCCGACGGCGCTGCCCAGCTTTTCGATAGCCGCCGGGGTCGCCAGCTCGAGTTTGC
>JBIOXX010000289.1:0-11141 GCA_044869875.1 bacterium
GAGATAGCGACCATCTCCCCGGCCTTCGAGACGCGGCAACCGGCCTTCCTCGATCGCCCGCCCGATGCGGCCGAACTCGGCCCGGCCGGTTCGATTGCGGAGGTAGGTTTGGAGGAAGCGGCGCGAACCCGACAGTTCCGGATTCCGGCGGATCAGCAGCTCGAGGCGATTTTGCACCGTCTGCTCGATACGATAAGGCCCCACCTGGTGGCGGGCGTAAGACGGGAACAAGCGCGGCAGGCCGACTCGAAGGCCGGCGGCGCCGACGTCCCACATCGCCATCGAGAGGAAGACTTCGGCGGCTTGTTCGCCGGTCGGCATCGCTGAGTGGCCCGAGATCGCAGCGGTAGCGGAGTGGGCTCCCAACATCGAGAGGCCGCCCACGGTCCAGTTGCCGAAGCGAAGTCCGACGCTGCCCAGCGCCATCCGAGTCGGCGAGAGGGCCGCGCCGGTGGGAAGCAGGCGGCCGCGGAGCCAATGGCCGGCTCCCATCGTGGCGCCCAAGGCTCCCATCGAGAACAAGGTACCCAAGGCTAAATTCATCAGGCCGAGGTTTCGCAGCTCCTGGCCATATTCTCCGACGTTGGTTCCGCGGGCCGAAACGACGTGGGCCCCGACGCTGCCGAGGTGCATGGCCAAGCCGACGCCCAAGCCGGCGACGGCTTCGCCCCAACCGGTGAGCCGGCCGCCCCGGATCAGGGCGCCCATTTCGCCGGTGCTACGGACGGCGGCGGCCGATTCGGCGCTGCGCAGGAAGGGGATGCGGGCGCCGCGGAGCAACCAGATCGGTGCCAGCTCGCTCAAGAGCAAGCCGCCGGCCATCATGCCGAGCGAGTTCGGCGCGGTGAGGTGGCGGACCACCCGGCTGGCCGAAAAATTTTGCAAATCGGCGGCATGGTTGGCGGCGATGCGACGGAGCGAGGGCGGCAGCGTTTGGCCCGCGCCGACCTGCTCGAGATTCCGCAAGGTATCGAAGATCGCAAAGTAGGCGGCGGCGTTGGCGTCGTCACGTTGGGCCAAGCCGTGGACCGATTCGACCATGTCGAGCAGGGGTTGCTCGAGGTTGATTCGCATCCCGTCGCCCTGCAAACCGAGGGCGGCCTGGCGCAGCTCCCGGAAGAATACCCGATTGGCGTCGGCGGTCAGTGTGGTTTCGGGCAAAGTTCCGAGCAGGGCCGGAAGATTTTCGCCGTGGGAGACCAAATCGCGGACGATATCCTCAGCCGAAGTATTGGCCTCGAAGCCGAAAGCACTGCGGAGAGTTTCGATCAGCGCCGAATTGTCGGTCAGAGCGTCGATGGCGTGAGAAAGCGGTCGGGCGTCGCGGTCGTGGCTGAAGAGGGTGCGGTAGGGCTCTTCGTTGGCGTGGGAGAGGATCGAAGCGGCGCTTTGCTGGGCTAGGCTGATGATTTCGCCGGCCATCCGGTTCAGGTTTTCGGAAGACACATCGTTCCAATCGCCGGAAAAGACCGAGGCGAGGCTATTGCGCAAGGCCTGGTCGGAACGCAATCGGTCGCTCAGGATTTGGCGCAGGGCTGTTGCGTTGCCTTGGGACTGCAGATGCTGGAGAAGGCTAGTGACATTGGGGCTGGCATGGCCGGCCTGAAGATAGGCCGCCGCCACCAGGCTCAGGGATTGAACGCGCCTGGCAGCATCGGGCGCCGAGCTCTCGCCGTTCCTCTGGAGGTATTGAGCTTGGTCGACGAAGCCCAGGGCTTCGAGGCTGATCAGGTTGCGCAAGGCCTCGGCTTGGCCGCCGCTGCCGCTGCGGGGAATCGATTGCAGCGCCAATTCGGAGGCCGCCCGGATCTGGGTAGGCAAGGGCATACCTTGCGATTCGGCCGGAACCTCGTTCAAGAGTTGGCGGGTCCGAATCAATTCGCTGAAGGCGGCGTTGGCTTGGCCGTCGATCAGTGCGATCTGGGCTTGGAGATAGTGATCGAAGTACTCGGGCCAACCCAGGACTTGAGGGTCGAGGCGTTTGCGCTCCCGCAGCTCTTCGACCAAGCTTCGGGTGCGGACGAAATAAAGCCGCAGCAGGGCCCGATCTTCCTCGCTGTAAGTCTCGGCTCCGGACCGCGCCAAGAGGGCGCTCAAAGTGCTGGCGATGTTGAAAAGCATGCGGGCTCGGGTGCGGAGCGGCAGCTCCCGCCGATGGGCGTCTTCGGCTTGGGGCTCGAAGGCCGGATTGGAAACCCGGTCCAGTGCTTCGCGGGCGATCTCCCGGGCTTGGGTTTGAAGGCGGGCCCTTTCGCTCTCGTCGGTCGTGTTCATGAATTGAGCGGCGAGGAAGTTAAGCGACAGCCGGTAGAAGGCTGGGTTGGTCTGGGCTTGGGTTCGGGTTTGGGCCACGGCCTCGGGTAGGCGGCTCAAATCGGGCCGGCAATCCGAATCCTCGGCACAGCTCGTTGTTCGGCTGCCGGCAAAGATGCTGCGGCCTTGTTCGGCGGCGAGCTCGCGCGAGGACAGCAGGCTGCGGGCCAGGGCTCGGAATTCCGGCGTCGGCTGGAAGTTGTGCACCTGCTCGGCGCTGAGGCTCAGCGTGCCGCCGTGAGGTTGGCCGAAGGGCCGAAGGAGTGGTGGAGTCATGACATCGTCCTATCTTTAATCACCGGTACCGCCGCCGGCAGTCGGAAACTCAAAAATCGGTTCGGTCGAGCCGCGCCGCGCGCTCCCCCGTCGGCGCGTCGGCTCAGCGACAGCCGGCGCCTGATATGCCGGATCGATCCAAGTCAAAATTTCGATGGCCAAGGCTCGGGCCGGGGTCCAAGCCGCCACCGGATGAAGGCTGTAGCGGCGAACGAAGGGAGCCAAAGCGTGGGTGAGGGTCGCCAGGTTGCGGCTGCGCAAGCGCCGGTAGGATTCGGGCGCGCCGTTCAGTTCGGTTTGAATCCCGCGCAGCGCGGTCATCGCTTGTTCGGGCCGGCGGGCGCTGCGGAAATCGCGGTAATGGCTGTAGAGGGCCCGGGTCACCAACCAGCCGCGCTGGGCTTCATCCATCTGTTGGGTCAAAGTCGTGAAAGCACCCTCCAGTCGTTGAAAATTGGAACGAAGGCTTTGAGCCGCGGTCTCATCGAGGCGCGGTCCGACTTCTTCGATGTGGCCGCGGATCCGATCCATGCGGATGCGCCAGAGCTGGACTTGATGGGCCGGCGGCTGAGTCGACTCGGGGTTGCGGTGCAGTTGCTCGAGCTCGGCGATGATGACGCCCAACTGAGCCAGCGCCGGCTCTAGCTCGGCCCGCGCGGTGTGGCCGGCCCGGGCCCGGGCCGGCAGGCTTCGTTGATAGGTCGTCAGCGCATCGCGGACGCTGGTGAAGTTTCGGACGATCACCTCGCCGAAGGTCTCGGTCGGAGACTGAGCGAGCAGTCGGACCGAGCCGTTGTCCCGGATCAAGTCCCGAAACTCCTGGAGGAAGGCGGTCAAGGCCGGCAGGTCGAGGCTCGGCGGCCGGGCGGTGAGGTTGTCGTAAAAGGAATCGAGCC
Organism: bacterium; assembly: GCA_044869875.1. Lineage (GTDB taxonomy): Bacteria > UBA10199 > UBA10199 > DSSB01 > DSSB01 > DATEDP01. The sequence continues at coordinate 3,486 of JBIOXX010000289.1, forward strand.
GGATGTGAAAGGGACCGACGGTTTCTTGACCGGCGCTCAAGTCGTTCAAGATTTGAGTCGCGGCATCGAGCTCGGTCTCGAGGGCCGCTGCGCTTTCGGTGAGGCTGCGAATTTCGCGTTGCAGGGCCAGGATTTCTTCGCGGTCTGACGATGAAAGAGCCGCCATCGTGCTGGTTTCGCTATCGGCGGTCGCGGCATCGGAGGAGACGGCGGGCTCGGCGCCGGCGTCGCCTCCGCCAGCCGGACTCGAACCCGAGCTGGGTCTTTCGAGCAAGGCTTCGACGCTATGCTCGAGATCCTGCAAAGCCTCGCGTTGGCTCGGCGCCGGAGCTTCTTCCGCCGCCGTCCGAGTGGAACGCGGCGCTTCGTCGGCCGGGTCGCGGTGATGGGGAGCGACCGGCGGATAGAAATCGAGACGCAGGCCGAGCAGGATTTCGCCGCCTTCGGCTTGGATGCCGATGGCCGGTCCGTCATTCCCACCGGCCGTTGAAAGGCCGCCGCCCGGCGAGTAGAAAGCCCGCAAGAACAGGGAAGCGCCGATGACGTCGGTGAAAGGGATCGAGGCCGCGATCTCGCCGCCGAAAGTGAAGAGGGCGCCGTTGACCTGGTGGTCCTCGCCTTGGCTGGTGAGTCGCTGGTTCATGAAAGCCCGGGCGCCCAGCTCGATGGCCCCATGGAATTGAAAGTAGCGGTGGATCGGCCAAATCGCCTCGCCCCGCGCGGTGGCGCTGAAATGATCGGTGAAATTGGTGTCGAGATGGATGCCGAGGCCGATCAGACGGTCGGGACGATAGGTGACGAGAAGGCCGCCGCGCAGCGCGAAACCGGATTGGCCGGCAAGAAGATAACTCGACTCGATGGAAAGACGCAGAGGTGCGACCGTAGGCCGGTCGGATGCCGGGGGGGCTCCGCCATCGGCTCGCGTTCGGTCGGAAGCAGTTTCAGTCGACCTAGGGGAGGACCCGGTAGGCACAGGGGGTGTCATTAAACATCTCCACGTTGTGCCCCCGTGGATGGCCGAGGTATCGGCCTCTAAGTTGAGAAGTTGCTATATCGGACCGAAGCCGATAGGTCGATTTTTTAAGGAAAGCAAGATATTGGCATGAACGTCGTCCTCTACCAGCCGCAGATTCCGCCGAACACCGGCAACGTGGCCCGGCTCTGCGTTGGCACCCGCAGCCACCTTCATTTGATCCGGCCGCTTGGCTTCTCGACCGACGACGCGACCCTGCGCCGGGCCGGCCTCGATTACTGGCAATACCTAAGTCTCAGTTATCATGAAGATTGGTCGGCCTTCCGCGCCGCCCATCCCGAGGCTCGGCTCCATTTCTACAGCAAGAAGGCCGAAAGGCCCTATACCCGGGCCGAATATCGCGAAGACGACTTTTTGGTTTTCGGCTGCGAGACCAAGGGGCTACCCGAGGAATTGTTGAAGGAGAACGCCGAGAGGACTTGGAAAATTCCGATGTGGGGCGAGACCCGCAGCCTCAATCTTTCGACCTCGGTTGGAATCGTCCTCTACGAGGCCTTGCGGCAGGTAAAGAATGGATTTCTTTAGGAAGCGGCGTTGGCGATGAATTCCACCGGCGCCAAGGTCAGGCAATCGCCGGAAAATTCCAGTCGGTAGAAGGCGCCGTAGAAACCGACGTAGTCGCCGTGGCGGAGATAGGCCACTTGCTGGTGCGCGAGCCGGCGATAAGTCTTGTTACCCGGCCGGTAAACTTCGGTCGTGCCGTTGCGGCCGAGATTGGTCAACCAACAACTGTGATCCTGGTTCATGAGGAAGCCGGCTTGGTCGGCGGTGCTTAGGCCCACGACGTCGCGGAATTCTTCAATTTCCAAAATGAGGTTGGGATTGCCTTCGAAGTCGACTTCGACTTTGCGGCGATGATTCGCGAGTGAAATGCTGAAGTTGGATTCGGGACGCTTCGAGTCGAAGCTGCCCTGCTGCTCAAAAAGGCTCATGGAGTGCATCGGTTTTTTCTCCCTAAGGAAAGAAGGCAACCCCCGTTGCGATCTATCCAAGATCCTTATCGGCGGCAGCCGCTAGATGTTGCCGGAATTATTGCGTCATTTCATTAGGGAGCGGCAAAGCCTTTAAGCCTCAGCTCTTGCAGGGTTGCCTGGGCGTTGGAGTCTTTTCCGACCTGGAGCAGAGCCTTCTGGAAGGCGGCCTGCTGTTCGGGGCTCAAGCCGCCGGCAAAGACCACGACCGGCGCGCTCGGGACCTTGGCCGAGGCGGCTAAGTCGCTGAGCTCGGCGACCCAGGCGGCTTTGAGGTTCATCGCCCGGTGCTCGTAGGGGTCGAGCAGGAGGAAGCCGCTTTTCTCGCCGCTGGCGATCTTGCGGAGGTCGCCGAGAACATTGCGGGTCGGCAGGATTTCGAAAGCGACGCCGCTCATCGTGGGGAAGAGGCGCTTGGCGACGTAGTCGGGGCTGAAGGGCCGCGGCGAATAGACGCTGATCTTGCCGGAAGCGGGGAGGGCCATGCCTTTCTTGCCGACCAGATAAAAGGTTTCGGTGCCGTCGCCGCTGGGGAGCTGGAGGCTGCGGGCCACCGGGCTGACGTTCCAGGCCTTGCCTTGCTCCTCGAAGAGCTCGGCACTGAGCAGGGCCGCCGCCGGCTTTTGCTGCTGGATGAAGGCGAGCCCCGCCGCCTTGTCGGCGAGATAGGTCGCTTGCATCTCGGGCCCGCCCGATTTCTTCAGCGCTTCGGTGAAAGAATCTAACAGCGCTTGGGCGGCTTCGCTGCTGCCTTGACCGCCGGGAAAGAGGAAAAGCAGCTTCAGCGGAGCGGCTGAGGCGAGGCTCGGAAATAAAAATAAAACGGCGAGGACGGCGTTGCGAAACATAGTCAGGTCTCCCAGGGCTTGCCTTTTTCTTCCTTCAAATACCATTCGCAAAATTTTGCGATGCCTTCCTCGATCTTGACCTGGGGATCGTAGCCTAAGACGGCTCGCGAATGGCTTAAGTCGGCGAAGGTCGCGTAAACGTCGCCCGGCAGATAATCGGCATGGACTTTCTTGGCCATAATTCCCAGGTTCTTCTCCAGCAGGGATACGAGGTCGAGCAGCGGGACGGTCTGGGATTCTCCCAAATTGAAGATATCGTAGCGCGGAGTCGAGGCGGCTCCTTCGAGGGCCCAGCGGGTTGCGGCTAGGATGCCGGCGACGCAGTCGTCGATATAGGTGTAGTCGCGGCGGCTGCTTCCGTCGCCGTAGAGCGTGATCTCGCGGCCGGCCAGCATGGCCCGGGTGAATTTGTAGATCGCGAGGTCCGGCCGCTGCCGCGGCCCATAGACCGTGAAGAAGCGCAGATTGGCGATGCTCAGGCCGTGCAAGTGATGGTGGGCGTGGGCGATCAGCTCGCCGGCCTTCTTAGTCGCGGCGTAGGGCGAGATCGGATGATCGACCGGATCGGACTCGCTGAAGGGAAGCTTGGTGTTGGCGCCGTAGACGCTGCTCGAGGAGGCGGCGACGATGGCTTTGATGCCCGATTCCCGAGCGGTCTCGAGGACGTTCATCGTGCCGTTGACGTTGACCTCGACGTAGGATTGCGGATCTTTGATCGAAGGTTGAACGCCGGCCAAGGCTGCGAGATGAATCACCGCATCGCAGGGCTGGGCCCGCAGCGCCGATCGCAGGGCTTCGACATCGCGCAGGTCGCCTTCGACGAAGTCGAAATCTTGTTGGCCCGCTGCTTGGACTTGAGCCAAGTTATCGAGCTTCTTTTCCAGCGAGTAGACCGGAGCCAAATTGTCGAAGCCCGTCACCCGGCAGCCGGCCTTGAGCAAGGCCTCGGCGGTGTTGGAGCCAATGAAGCCGGCGGCGCCGGTGAGGAAGATGCGGGTTCCGGGGTGCATGGGACGATTTAACGGGATAAGAGGAACCTTGTCCACAACCGAGTCAGGAAAGACGGCCCCCGCGTATGGTAGTAAGTCTTATCCCGCTTTTTCGCCGCCTTCCGCAGGTCGTCGCGGAAATCGGGATGGGCGATGGAAGCCAGAGCCGCCGGGCGCTCCTCGTCGGTCAAGCCGAAGAGGTTGACCGAGCCATACTCGGTGACGACGTGCTGGACGTAGTGACGCGGCGTCGAGACGATCGAGCCGGACGGTAGGGTATCCACGATGTTGGAGTAGCGTTTGCCTTTGCGGACCACGCTGGACTTGATGCAGAGGATGCTGCGGCCGCCGGGGCTGAAGAAAGCGCCCTCGACGAAGTTGAGCTGGCCGCCGACGCCGCTGTACTGGCGCTCGCCGATGGCCTCGGAGCTGACCTGGCCCGAGAAGTCGATCATGAAGCCGGAATTCACGCTCACCATGTTGCGGTGCTTGGCGATCACCGAAGAGTCGTTGACGTAGGAAACCGGTGCGGCGACAACGCGGCCGCCATTGTTGCCTTTCCTCTCGTCGAGGAAGTCGTAGAGCTTGCGGTTCCCGAGCGCGAAGGCGAAGACGCTCTTGCCGTCGTGGAGGCCCTTGCGGGCGCCAGTAATCTTGCCCGATTCCATCAGGGTCAGGAATCCGTTGCTGATCAATTCGGAGTGGACTCCGAAGTCGCCCAGGTCGGTGGAGGCGAGGATCCGGGCCACTTCATCGGGAATGGCGCCGATCCCGAATTGAAGCGTGTCGCCGGAGCGGAGCAGCTTGGCGACGTTCTCGGCGATCTTGCGCTCCACCTCGTTAGGCTCGGTTTCGGGAACTTCGAGGATGCTCTGGTCCGATTCGACCAGGAAATCGATTTCGTCGACGTGAATTTTATTGTCGCCCAATTCGGGCAGGCCGCCGACCACCGGCATGGTGGAGTTCACTTCGCCGATGGCCAGGCGCTTGGGATCGCGGGCGGCCTTGAGGAAGGGGACGTAGACCGCCTCGGCGTCGACTCCGAAAGAGAGGTAACCGCCCGAATCCATCGACGAGAGGGTTGTCATCACGACCCGCGGCGGAAAGGTCTCGACCCAGCGCTCGAAGCCGTTGAAAGGCAAGGGTTGGTAGGAAAGATTGAAGCCGGCATCGTTGAGCTTCCTTTCCACGGGTCCGTAATATCCGCTGATGGTGTGGAATTCGGGCTTGACCAGGCAGGGATAGGGCGCGGAGATCAAGCCGGTGAAGAGCTTGATCGACTTCGCATTTTTCATTTCACTTAATTTTTGAAGTAAGCTACGAGGCTGACCAGCTGCGATGGAGGTGCTTAAGTAATCCTCCGGCTGAAGGCGTTCGAGAAAAGATCCTAGGCTGAGCTTCTTGCGGTTGTAGGTTTCTTGAAATTGCATAAGCTCTCTGTATTTTAAAATTTATATTATTAATTTTAGAATATGGATGTATCAAAATTGAGATTGAAATCGCAGCTTGAAAGAATTAAATAGTGATATCAGCTATTTAAAGGTCTCGTTCCCGGGTGGCACAGGGGATGCAATCTTACCTGGTGTGCGTCAATGACGCCGCTGAGGAAAGAAAGCTCCTCAGACAAAATAAAATATAAAAGTGTGCCCCCGGGTCGGAGTAGACAGAGAGAAATCGAAGTCTGCTCTGACCTTTTTTATTTCCCGCCCCGGTAGCCCTGCCAATATAAGCTCAAGCCGAATTCCCAAGAAGCGAAATCCCGCACCTGTCATCCCGAACGAAGTGAGGGATCCTTGCGGAGTTTATTTCGCCAAGATACTCCGCAAGGATTCCTCGTTGCTTCGCTCCTCGGAATGACATCTCCTTATCCAAATTTTATATTCTAAAATATATTCTTAATTATATATTTCGTAATTATATAAATTGAGAATCAAGAAAAAATACTAAGTAATATCAGTGTATTAAGCTGGACCAACCCATGGCATCGGGCTTGCTTATATCTTAAGACATGACGGCGACAATGAAGGCGCCGGAAAGAAAAGAGAAGGGGCAAGCGATGCAAGACAATCACTCTCAGATCCTCGATTTCGTTACCTACCGCAAAAAGAACGTGGCCAAGAAGGCCCTCCGCACCAGGGTTCAGCTCCAAGCTTACGAGATGTTGAAAATCGTCCAAGGCCTGGTCTTCGACTACGAAGCTCAAATGCTTCAGATCGCCAGCGAAGTCGACGGCGCCGAATGGGTCGAGCAGCACGGCCGCAGCGCCGGTGAGCAGATCGCCGAAGACCTTCGCCGCCTCCACGATTTCACCGCCGCTCTCGAGACCGCTTTGAGCCATGGCGCCACTACCCTCGGCGAGGCTGCCAAGGCCATCCGCCACGGCGAGGACGAAGAATTGATCGGCACCCTCGATTACATCCTCAGCAGCGACTACGTCGGTTTCCAAGCCATCGCCAAGATCCTCGAGGCGGTTTACTTCGCCGAGGACAAGCACTTCTTCAACACCGAGTCGATCGTCGCCACCTGGAAGGATCTCGAGGCCGCCGGTTTCGAGTACGGCGTCGGCCCCATCGCCGCGATCTGCTTCGAAGAAGCTCTGGCGATCTAAAAAGAATTTCCCTAAAAAAAACCCGCCTCGATCGAGGCGGGTTTTTGTTCGTCTATTTCCCCACGTTTTAAATTATTTTCGGCCTTATTCGCAGCCCTCGGCGGTGGGATCGAGCAGGCAGGGATTGATCTGAGTCGAAGTCGCGGGCGCCGCCTGGAAATCCGGATGGTCGGACACCTTGCCATAGTCGTGCTCCTCGACCGGCCCCACTTGCGGGCCACTATCGTCGTCTCCGCAGCCATCGATTGGACAAGCTTGAAGATCAATGTCGGGAACTGCGTGCAACTCCGGTAAATTATAATGGGGCGGATCCTCGGCCGGCGGATTTTCGGCCGGCGGAACCTCCGTCACCGGCGGAACGTCCAGGTCGGCTACGCTACCGCAAGCGATCGGCAAGCTGAGCATGGCCAGCATCAGGAACAGGTTTGCGAACTTTTTCATTTCGATCTCCTCGTCTTGGGGCCCGGGATGTGCGCGGGCTCTACTCTGAGGTATTACAAGAGTGGTGCCAGTTAAAGACCCAGTAAATTCAAGGGATTGAGCCGAGAATTTGAAGAATTGGAAAGATGTGAATGTGAACTTAATGCCTTGACGCAGGGGATTCGATCGTTTAATTCCAAGCCCGCCTTGAAGCGAGAGTGGCGGAATTGGCAGACGCACTAGATTCAGGTTCTAGCGATCGCAAGGTCGTGGGGGTTCAAGTCCCCCCTCTCGCACTATTCTATTTCGTTCCCATTTCTATTCCTTGCGACTCCATTCCAGACACCTTACCTTAGGACCCCGTGAAGCAAAAAAAGCACCGCCGCCCGGCATCTAAAAAAGCCCCGCAACGCCATCCTCCAAAAAAAGCTCTGCATAAAGCGCCGGAGAAGGCGAAAACCATTCCCGACCAATTCCTCGAAGGCCAGCTCAAGCTCCACCGCGACGGCTACGGCTTCGTCCTCTCCGAAACGCCGGGCGTGCCCGACGTCTTCGTCCCGGCCCGCCGGATGAAGGGCGCAATGAACGGCGACCGGGTCATCGTCACCGTTCGTCAAGGCTCGGGCGACGGCCGCTTGGAAGGCAGCGTCAGCGAGATCCTCAAGCGCGGCAGCGCCTGGTTGCTCGGCATCTTGCAGAAGCGGGGCAATAATTACGTCGCAGTCATCCAGGACAAGGCCGGCGTCACCGAATTCGTCATCCCACCGAAGAAATTGAATGGCGCCGA
>JBIOXX010000290.1:0-5073 GCA_044869875.1 bacterium
TGAGGAGGAAGAACAGAAGATAGCGGCGGCGGCTACTGGCCTTCCAGGCCGGAATGATGAAATAAGCGAGCAACAGGGCCAGGTAGACGTATTTCGAGAGCGCCACCGAGAGCGAGACGACCAAGAGCATTAACCAATCCCTGCCTTCGAGTCGATGATCGTCGAGCGCCATGTTGAAAATTAGGGCGATCAAGGAAAAGCAGATGGCGTTGGTGAAGGCGTCGTAGGAGAGCGAGGCTGCAAGAAATAGGCTCATCGGCAGCAGAGCGATAACGCCGAGCACCCATTTTAGGATCGGACTCAAGAAAATAGCGCCGCGGATCAAGAGAATCCAGACCAGAAGATTGGCGACTCGGCCGCAATAGAGCAAAGCCAAGGGCGGAAGCTTGAATAGGCGACCGATAAAGATCCCCGCCGCCTGCGGAATGTAATTCACCGGCAAGAAGGCGCTGGTTTGGAAGAAGATGCGTCGATTCGGATAGAGTGGATTGTCCAACAGGTCGCGGACGACCGTCAGATCCACTTTGTTCCCAGGATTAATCTGGAGGTATTGGAAACTTCGAGTCGCCTCAAAGAGGCTGAAGGGCAGGGAGTACCCATACATCTTGCCTTGGCTGTAGGGGATATTGAAGCGTTGCTGGGAGAGATGACCCATCGCGAAGGAGGGGAGCTTGTCGGCGCTAGCGTAGGCGACGCAATTCCCTTCACTCAAGGAGTAGGCTCGAAAGAAATGCACGAATTCATCGGGGGCTTGAAAGGGACCGGTCAGGAAGCAGAAGAGCAGACCGAAAAAAAGAGCGAAGATCGAGAAAAGATTTTCGGGCCGGCCGATGAAATTGCCGATGCGGCCGCCCATTACTTAGGCGTCTCCTGGATATCCAGGAGCACGGCTTGCAAGAGCAGCTGAAAACCCAGGATCATCGGCAGCAGGGCCAGCATGATAGTGCCGGTCGGGGTGGGCTGGGCGGTGCCGGTGACGATGGCATGGATCCAAAGGTATAAACCGAAGCCCAGCCCCCAGCCGAAGGTCAACAGTCCCGAAAAGAGGAAGAGGGCGACCGGCGAGAAATCGCGGAGGATGTATTTTTGATAGACCCGGCGGGCAAAGCGGCGCAGCAAGAGCAGCGGGAAGGTCAAGCCAACGTGGAAAGGGTTGAGATCCGAGATTTCTTCGCCGTATTTCGCGGGCATCGCGACGTCTTTCACTCGGCCTTGAATCAGGTTGAGGTGGCAAAGAATGTCGTTTTCGAAGAAGAAGCCGCGGTGAAGCTTGTCCAAATCGATCGCGCGCAGGGCCGAGACCTTGATCGCGGTATAGCCGTTTTGGGGATCGAAGATATTCCAATAACCTGAGGCCATCTTGGTAAGAAAAGTCATCCCGATGTTGCCTAACAGCCGATGCTTCGGCATGAAGCTCAGCGATTCGGCGGCGAGAAAACGGTTGCCCTTGGCATAGTCGTAGCCTTGCTCGATGAGCGGATCGAGCAAATGAGTCAGGAGTGAAAGGTCCATCTGATCGTCGCCATCGACCTTGACTAGGATGTCGGCATTGAGTTCCATGGCTTTGCGGTATCCGACGATCATGGTGCCGCCGAGGCCTTGGTTTTTGTCATTGCGGAGCAAGATGAGCCGGGGATCGGCGACGGCTAGGGCCGCTTCGGAGGTTCCGTCGGTCGAGGCATCGTCGACGACGATCGCCCAATCAGCGAAATCGGGAATTTTGCGAAGGACTTGGGCGATGTGAGCCGCTTCGTTATGGGCGGGAATGACAATGGCGACGCGTCGACTTTGATACATAAGACCGATTTTCCATTGAAGTATTTTTGTTATCGATAGAGCCTCGCCGTAGCAAGGGAATAATGTAGCTATGCGGATTCTTTTTCTTTCTCAAAGCTCGCCTTTTCGCGAAGGCGGAATCGAAACCCGGTCGCGAGAGATGGCGACCCGAATGGTCCGGGCCGGCCATGAAGTCGTCTATCTCTGCGCCAAGACAAGAGTCGATGAAACTCCGATCGAGACTCGCGACGGCGTCAAGGTTTTGCGGAAAAAGATCCTGCCCGATTGGCTGCTGAAGAAAATGCCTTTTCCCCACTACTTCACTTTGGCCTGGGCCAATTTGTGGATGGGTTTTCATCTGCTGCTTTTGCTTCGGAAGGAATCCTTCGACGCGATCCGCGAGGAAATCAGCCCGGTGCCGGTTTCGGGTTTCTTGGCCTTTTTCGGGATATCGACCCGGCGAGTCGCGATTGTTCACGGTTTGCCCGGAAAATTCGACGACTGGCGAAAACTTTACGGGCCGATCTTCGGCCTTTACGGCTATTGGATGGAACGATGTCTGCGGCGCGGATTTTTTCGCTACGATCGCGTCATGGTGCCGGCCCGATGGTACGCCCGCGAGCTCGAAGCCTCGGGCCTTGGCGGAAAAATCGATTGGATTCCGAATGGCGTCAATCTTGCCGGCTTCGTTCCGGGGCCGGCCCCCTCGCCCGATGCCAAGATCCGGAGCTTGGTCAGTATCGGAAGGCTCGCCCCGAACAAGGGGCAGCGCTATCTCCTCGAAGGCTTCGCTGCGGCCAAGGCCCAGCATGCCGACCTCACGCTGACGATTCTCGGTAAAGGGCCTCTCGAGGAGCTGCTGCGGGAGCAAGCCCGCCGGCTGGGTATTGAGTCTTCGGTAAATTTCCTCTCCTACTTGCCGGAAGAGGAGGTTCGGCCTTTCTATCACCGCTTCGACCTTTTGATCATGCCGTCGCTATTGGAAGGCTTCAACTTGGTGATCTTGGAAGCGATGGCCAGCGGCTTGCCGGTCTTGGCTTCCGACATCCCCGGCTTCAGCGACGTCCTCGAAGGCTTGGAGGCTCCGAGGTTTCGGGCCGCCGATTCGGCCGATCTCGCCGCCGCCTTGTCGGCTTTGATCGCCGAGCCGGAGCGGGCCCGCCGTTGGATCGAGGCCGGCATCCAGCGGGTGCAAAGCTTCGATTGGCAGATCGCCGCCCTTCAGGAAACTGCGGTCCTCGACGGAAGCGAGCTTCCGGAAATCTCGGGACTGCGGACGACTAAGAAATAGAAATAAAGGCCGGTTGGGTAGAGTTGGAGCCAAAGGCGGCTCAAAGAAAATTCGATGTGCCAAGCGATGTCATGGGGGCTCAGCAGGTAAACGATCAGCTCGGCAACCAGCATCGAGATGAAGAGAGCGACGATGAAAACCAAGCCGCGACGATCCTTCTTTTCCACCTGCCATCCGGCCAACAGAAGATAAACCGTCAAAACCAGCGGAATGTTGAGGACATGGTTTTTTAGCAAGGCGAGAGTCTTAAGGTAGCCGCCGCCAACTTGGCGAAACCGCTCGGGGTTGGCCAGCCGGCCGGCGACGCTAGCCACCGACCAGGACCGGACTAAATCGTTGGCCGGCGCTATGCCAACCTTGAAATAGGCCAAGGCCGCCAAGATCGGCGAAGCTCCGAGCAGGAAAACCCCAATTTCGCGAAACCAGGCCCTAATGCCCCGAGAAGAAACGACCATTCCGAATCGAAACGCCAAGCAAGCGATGAAAAAAAGCAGGCCCTCGTTTTTCATCCAAGCCGCGCAGGCGCCGGCCAAGCCGGCCAAGGCCAAATATTCGCTTCGGGGCGAGGCTTCCCGGTCGTAGATGCTGAAAAGAACCACGGTTGAAAGAATGAAAAAACCAAGGGGGATGTCGGCATATTGCGAGGTGCCGTGGATGACGAAGAAAGGAGTGGCCACCAAAACCAAGCCGGCGATCAAGCCTTGATGGATTCCGCGCTCCCGCTTCAGCGCCGCGATCAGAACTCCCACCGTTGAGGCCGTGAATAGACCGGCGACCAGAATCGGAATGTAAGCGTTTTGGCTGGCGGCGCCGCCCCAAGCGGCGGCGTGGATGAGCGGGAGGAGCAGGGGGTAGTCGGTATGGGCGTTGATCGGCGTCGGGCCGGAGAAGCCGATGCGCCAATCGGCTCCGCTGCGGGCGATGAATTTCGCGGCCGAGTTCCATACGGTCCAGGCGTCGGCGTGGCCGTGGGGTATAGTCAAAAACCTTCCGATGAAGCCGGCCAAGGCCAGGATCGATGCCACCGTGAATGCCGAAGCGAGTATCCAGTAAAGACGGTTCCGCGGTCGGCGGTTCGTTCGAGGGATTTTGAGCCCGGTCCCGCGGAATCTTAGGTAAGCCAGGGCGAGGCTGAGAATGATTTCCAGGCCGAGAAAACCGTCTTTCCAGCCCGGAAGAAAAATCAGCCAGGCGAAGTAAAGTCCCGAAAGCAGGCCGAGCCCGAGGCCGACGCCGAGGAAGCCGGTCAATTCGCGGTCTTCGGTGACTTGATCCTTGGGCCACAAGGAGCGGGTGAGCAGAATCCCGATGGCGACGGCCAGAGCTAAGCGAAGTAGGGCCACAATCATCGGACCTCGCTTCTTCGCAGCAATTGGAGCCCATTCCCGAAGTCGCGTTCGACTCGGTATTTTCCCCACAGCTCCGGTGGCGGGGTTGGCCCGGGTTTTCGGCGATCCAAGATCAACCACTCGCCTTTTATTTCCAAAGTGAGGAGGAGCGGCGTCAGGACGTATTGAGCCAGGTCCCGGCCAGGATAGGAGCTGCCGGTGCCGTCCCAATAAGTAACGACCCCCTGGCTGGGCAGAGCCCCTTGCAGCTTTTGAAACTCGGCTGCGAAAAGAGTCACATCGTCCTTGCCCCGAAGATCGCGGTTGCTAATGGCAAAATCATAGAAAAGCCGCAGACTTGAAGCCAAGGCTAAGACGATCAAAAGGCCGAGACCCAAGTAGAGCCGGTTTTTTTGGTGATCGTGGCGCGTCATTGGGGCCAGGTTTAATGCTCTCTTATTTTCATTGTCGAAGCTTTATTTGAATGCCGTCTCTATTATCTTGAGACGGCCGTTTTCGCCGGCAGCGAGGCGTAGGACGTTTCGGGGCCGCGGACAATCAAGAAATAAAGATACAGTCCAGCGGGGTATAGCTGCAGCCATAGGCGCGCGACCGAATATCTGACGTGCCAAGAAATGTCGTGGGGAGTCAGTAGGTACACGACGAGCTCGCCGGCGA
>JBIOXX010000291.1:0-9357 GCA_044869875.1 bacterium
TGATGAAAACGCCCTTCTTCATCATTGCGAAGGAATCTTTATTGATGAGATTGCGGGTCTTCTCGGTCAAAGGAACGTGGACCGTGATGTAATCGGCCCGGCGGTAGAGATCTTCCAGTCCGACCAATTCAATCCCCATCTGGATCGCGGCTTCGGGAGTGAGAAAGGGATCGAAGCCGATCACCTTCATCTTCAAGCCAAGAGCCCGGTCGGCGACGATCTTCCCGATGTTGCCGACGCCGACGACGCCGAGAATCTTGTTGGTGAGCTCGCGGCCGACGAAGCTCTTCTTATCCCAATGCCCCTGTTTCATGGACATCGTGGCCTGAGGAATCATCCGCGAGACCGAGAAGAGCATGGCGATGGCCTGCTCGGCGGTGGTGGTGGCGTTGCCGCTCGGCGTGTTCTCGACGATGATGCCGAACTTGCTGGCGGCAGGACAATCGACGTTGTCGACGCCGATGCCGGCCCGGCCGACGATCTTGAGCTTCTTGGCCTTCTCGAGCAGTGAAGCCGTCACTTTGGTGTTGGAGCGGATGATCAGGGCTTCGTAGTCGCCGATGATCTTTTCCAGCTCTTCGGGCTTGAGCTCGGTCTTGACGTCGACTTCGAGGCCGGCGCCGGCTCGCAGGATGCGCAGGCCTTCTTCGCTGAGTTTGTCGCTGACTAATACTTTAGGCATTTCTTCTCCATTAAGCTTCCATCAAGACCTTCATCGCCGCGCCGAGGCCGACGCCCGGGGTGATCGAATGGCCGTTCTTGATGAGCGCCGATTCGACCGCGGCCAGGGCGTTGAGGATGTCCATCGGGTCGTAATAGCCGAGATGGCCGATGCGGAAGATCTTGCCCTTGGCCTGATCTTGGCCGCCGGCGATGGTCATGTTGAATTGATTCTTGAGGACCTTCACGATCTTGCCGGCGTCCATGCCTTCGGGCGAATAAGCGGCGGTGACCGCATCCGAAGGCGCCTCGGGCGCGAAGAGCTTGAGGCCCATCGCCTTCAACCCTTCGCGAGTCGCCTTGGCCTGGAGGCCGTGGCGCTTGAAAAGATTTTCCAGCCCCTCGGCCTTCATCATCTTAAGGACCTCTTGAAGGCCGATGATCAAGGAGACCGCCGGAGTCCAGGCGGTGGTGTTTTCTTGGATCGCCTTCAGCTCGCGCTTGAAGTCGAAATAGAATTTCGGAATGTCGCTCTTCTCGCAAAACGCCAGGGCCTTGGGGCTGACCGAGGCGAAGGCCAGGCCCGGCGGAAGCATGAGGGCCTTCTGCGAACCGGTAATGAGGACGTCGATCCCCCACTTGTCGGTGGGAATGTCGACCACGCCCAAGGCGGTGATGGCGTCGACCACCAATGCGGTGTTGGGGTGGTTCTTGACGATCTTGGCGACGGCTTCGACCGGATGGAAAACGCCGGTCGAAGTCTCGGAGGCCTGCATGAAGACCGCACGGTATTCGGTTTCCTTCAACTTCTGCTCGATCACCTTGGGATCGACGGCCTGGCCCCACTCGACCTTGATCACGTCATGGGCGATGCCATAGGCTTTGCAGATTTTCCACCAGCGCTCGCCGAACTTTCCGCCATCGACGACCAGGGCCTTGTCGCTCTTCGAGAGCAAGTTGACGACCGCACCTTCCATCGCGCCGGTGCCGCTGGCGGCGAAGATCAAAATTTCATTTTGGGTTTGATAGAGCCACTTGAGTCCCTCACGCACCTCGGCGACGACTTTTTCGAAGGCTTCGGTGCGGTGGTGGATGATGGGCAAGGCCATCTTGGTCAGGACCGATTCGGGGACGGGAGTGGGGCCGGGGGCCATGAGGCGGTAACGGTACATAAGCTCTCCTAAAAAATGCCGAGCTAGGCTCATAAGATCCCCGGTCGGGCTGCGTCAAGACCTTAGTTTTAGGGGACATTTAGCGCTGGGCGGGGCTTAAAAAAACCGCGCTTCGAAGTCGACAAAGCGCTTCATGTGGGCAGCCAACACGTCATATTCGGACGTGCCGTCGGCGCGGTGCTGGACGATGTCCAAACTCATCAACAGCGAGGCGTGGACCTGCCGTAGTAGCATCGGATCGGCGATTTGCAGGTGGTAAATGGCATTGAGCAAACGGTAAGCCTCGCCCCACTCTTGACGCACCGTCAAGGCATTGAAAATCGCCTGCAAGGGCTCTTGGGACTCGATGCGAGCCCGGGCCGGCAAGTCTTCGGCCAAATCGAGCAGCCGCTTTCGCGAAAAAGCCAGCTCCGGCGAAGCATGGAGAGCTTTCGAGATCAGGGGATCCAGAACCATGTCGCGCATCAAATTTTCGGCCGCTTGGAGCCGGACCATCGCGCTCATCGTGAGCTGATTTTTTTGAGCGTAGAGCAAGGAGGCGTGCTCCCGCAAAGTCCAGATGATGCCCCAAGGCTCGGGCAGATGACGGTCGCTGTATCGAGCCTGGACCTGATAGTAATCCTGCATCGCCTGAGGCTGGGCATCCTTGAGGATCGCCGCAAACCGCTCGATGACCTTCTGCTGAAATTTCAAACGGCTGCGCAGAAAATCTTGGTAGTCTTTGGGAAAGCTCGATGCGCCCCAATTCTGGCTGCGCAACTGAACCAAATGGGAGGCGGCGCTGGCATGGGTTAGATTGCCGGTTTCGGCAAGCCGCCCGACGAGATAATAGCCGACCATAAAGTCGCGCATCGGGTTTTGCCCGCTGGGCGAGCCCAGCGCCGTCGAGATCGCCGAGTTGGCCAGCAGATGGCGCGGCTTGGGACCGCGCATGTCGAGCGAGAAATAAAGCAAAGCGTCGAGGAAGGGATCGGAAAAACCATTCCGAGCCAAGCGATCCAACTCCATCTCGAAAGGCAGGTTCCGCCGCTTCCCGGTGCTGTCGAGACTTCCCGAATCGAGGGTGTGGAGAAATCGAGACTCGGCAATCTTCCAACGCAAGCGGGCGGCATGATCTTTATCCGGCGCCAGCAGCGCACCGACTTGCTCCAAAGCTTTGGCCATCATCAGCGGCGAAACCGTTCTTTCACCGGATTGCAAGATGAAGAGAAGACGAAGCGCATGGACCACCGCGTCCCGGCTTTGGGACTGCTTGGCCATCGCGGTGAGCCTTTCGACGATGGTCTCGGGCGAGGCCGACTCCAGGGCGAAGCGAATTAAAGTGACGCGCTCGTCAGGCATCAGCCAGTCGAGCATCCGGCCGGCCTTGGTCAAGGCTTGAGGATCGAGCGTTCGATGAGGAAGCAGAAGGTCGACGATTTCACCGATCTGCTCCGTCGGTGGATTCACTTTGACGATCCCTGGCCCCGGCCGGCTTGGAAAAAAATCGGAGCTTCGCGGAGGATAGCTCGGGGAAGGTCGGGGGGGCAATCTTGGCAAATCGCCGCGCGTTCCGTTGGCCATCGCAACTACGTTGGGAAGGTAGCCGCGCGCGAGCAGCGAGGGCTTGGCCGAAGATCCCCAGGCCGCCGCGGCAAAGTTCAAGCCGGGCGCTTCGAATCTTGGCCCTCCCCGGTCCAGGGCATCGGAGCGCAGATCCAGTTCCCTCTCCCAGGCGGCAAACCGAGAACCGAGCAAGGAACGGCTCAAACGGCCGGCCGCATTGAAGCTCACCAGCATGCCCAAAGAGTCGACCAAAGCCGTCGCCCCGTCGCGCGGGGCGCGAAAGCCGGCGGCCTCTTCCAAAGTCTGGCCGGCCAGAATGCCGGTGAACAAGCTCGCCTGTCCCAAGACGGCGCCGGCTTGAGGGCCGGCGTTCAGCGAGCGCTGCAAGCTTCGGCCGCCGACGCCCACTGTTCGGATGGCGCCGAGAAAAAGCGCGCCTTGGGCCAACTCGCTGCCTAAGGCGCCGGCACTCCAATCCATTTTCCGGCCCAAGGCCGCATTCACCGCCCGGCTTGCGGCGCTGAAAGTCGGAACCTCGGCGCCAAAACCGGCGACGCCGGCCAAGGTTCGAGCCACGGCGCCGCGAGTCAAGACACCGCTCGGCGCAGCCACGAGACGGGCCATGGCGGCGCCGCGCGCCGCTCGAAAAGCGACGCCGGCCGCACCCATCGCCAACAGTGGCGCCGGATCGGAAAGCTCGTAAACGAATCGGGAAAGAAGAAACTCGGCTCGGTCGCCGATTTCACCGCCGCCCTGAAGCACCGCCAAGCGACGCTTGGCAAGAGTCGCCGTCTCACCGTTAGCGCACTGAGCAAGGGCTTGATAAAGTAGCGCCGCAATGGAACCTCGCCCTGCCCGCTCTTGACGACCGCCCAGGCGAAGAATCCCGTCATGAAATAGCTCGGGATCGGATTCGCGCAATAGCGAGATCAGTTCGGCGTGACCGGTGGGACCGAATCGATGGAGGAGTTCCTGTCGTAGGGCCGCGGAAAGAGATCTCTCGATTCCGAGGCCGGACAAGGCGTGAAGAAGTTGTAGCGCGACGGGAGACGCGTCGTGGATATCTCGATGAGTTTGGTATGTCGCGCCCCCGCCCTCGCTCGGACGAACTGCGTCCGTGCTTAAGTTTGCCGACATACGATGATTAACCCTATTGTAAAAAAAACTGTGGGTATTCTAGCCACCCTTGGCAAAATCACAAAGGAAATCGAACCCCTGCGAAAAAATATATTTGCTTACTATTTAGGCATCTCGCACAGAATCGCGGCGAGCTCCCGCCTTCGATAATACAGATACAAAAGTCTTTGATCGATGCCGGGCAATCGGCCGAGTTGGGCCAAAGTTGCGTCGGAGGGTTCGCCGCCGCGGCGCAGTGTGACCCGCAAAACCCTCAAAGTCGCGGTCTCTTTTCCTCCACCCGCTGTCGCCTCCAATTTTGCCATCATGTCGAAACGATCCAATCCGGCGAAGTCGAGGCCTCCGGGAATTCGGTAGTCGATGCGGCCTTCACCGTCCCGGCCTAGAAAGTAGGCAAGCGAGGCGCGGTTAAAATGCTCATACATTTCTCGATAGGAAAGATTCGGGAAGCGTCCCGCCAGCAAGGCGATGGAATCGGCATTCAGGGGATAGGTTGGATCGAGCAGCCGGGTGGCGTAGGTTTCGGAAATTCCCATCGCCTGACTTAACGTCGCGATTTCGTCGATTTCGCCCGACTCTTTGCGCTTCGGCGGCAAAGACATGATCGCCGTGGCCAGCCGCCGCCGGAAATTGTTCCGGTCATAGGCGCCGCGCGACGGCGCGGTCAATTCGGCGTAAAAACGCGGATCCAAGTTCCAGGCCGCGCCGGTTTCGGGATGCTGCAAAGGAAAGAAACGCAGGATCTCGGGCCGGAAAAAGAGGTAGAGAGCGCGCCGGTCGATCCCCAACATCTCGGAAATCCGATGCAGCGTGGCGTCCTGTTCGATCCGGGCGAAGCTCTTTTCGTGATTGCCGACCGTCGCGCCGTTCCACTCCAGCTCCCGCCCCAGCTCGACGGCGCTGAGCGGTGGCTCGGCCTTCATCCGATGGGCGAAGAGCGCCTCGCCAAAATGAAAATTTCGGAAAACCCGCCGAACCTCCTCGGGCGCCAGGTCCAAGCGCGGGGCCGGGCCTCCGGTCTCGGAGAAGAATGTCGGCAGCTCGGGATAGCTTTGGAGATAAAGCTTGGCGCCGTTCATCCGCGGAAGAGCCTTGAGAATTTCGACCAGCGTCGACCCGCTGAAACTCCGGCCTTCGGCCAGCCCCCGCAGAACGTTGGTGCTGATCGTGGAATTGGCTGAAACTTCCTCGTAACTGCGACCTTCCAAGGCTTCGGCCAAGGGATAGGCCGGGTGATCCGCCGGGATACCGTGCCGCTCAGCGACGATTTGGCGGAAGAGACCGTCGGGCAGCTCCATTCGACGCCATAGGTCGTACCATTCGTGGAGGTTCTCGCGCTTGACCGCGATGCTGTTGGATTCGCGGCCGTGAATGAAGGCAACGCTCCGCCCCGCCTCTTCGGCGACCTTCTCCACCGTCACGAAACCGGGACGGGCCTTGCGGGCCGCGAAGAGATAATGACCGAGACTGCCGGGGTTTCGGCGGTAGCCTTCGACCTTGTCGAAATCGCGGCTGCGAGGCGCCAGGTAAATCTCTTGGCCGGGGAAGAGCTCGGCCAAGCCGAGCTTCGAATAAAAGCTCCGCCCGATGGCCGAGACGATCGTAGCCTCGGGAATATTGAAATGGTCGACCAATCGGTCGAGATTGACTCCGTTGGGCACGTAGCGGTTTCCCTGGAGGTCGATCAGGCTCGTGGCTTCAAGCCCCACTCTTTCGGCCAACTCGTGGAGTGAAAAGTAGCGTTCCGGATTCTTGCGGGCGCTGAAAATCACCCAGCCCAGGCTGCCGCGGCCCTTGCCATTGCCGGCGGCATTCAAGGCCGCGGCCCAAGAAGCGTCGTCCTTGCTCTCGATATAGAGCGGATATCGGTCCGACTCCCAGGCCCGCTTGGGTAGTTCCGGATAGTAGGTCGAATTGGAAGCGGCGATCCAGCGCCGGATGTCTTGGCCGTAGACCTCGGCCAGGAATTTCAAGACCGGAAAGTGCAGGGGCTGGGTCGAAGAGCCTTCGGCTTCGACCAATCGTTTGCGGCCCGGCGGCTGGGCATTGTAATAAGACATGTCCTTGACCAGGCCGGGCTCGGCGGCGAGGCGACGCAGCACCTCTTCGATGCTGAAGCCGGCATCCTGCCGAGCTTGACGCAGTAGTTCCGGCATCGGCGGCAGGCCGTTTATCCGGGTCCAGGGTGGCCGGAGCCGTGCTCGGGAAAATTCCTCGACCGGAATATCGTGTCCCCGATGAATCGGATCGCGAGGGTTGTACTCCTCGTTTTCGACCATGAACTCCTGGCCCTCTTTCACCACCCACAGCAAACGGCCGTCTTGGAAACGCAGTCGGACTTCGCGAAGCGAAGCATGGTTGGCGAGGACGTTTTCGAGAACCGACTGGAGCTCGCCATAGCCGTTCATCGTTTGGACTTCGAGAAAGAGGCAGCGGGTTCCTTCGGGAGCAGCCGCGGCGGCGCGGCGGATCGCCTCGTAAAATTCGGCGGGATTGGAAAAGTCGTAGCTCGGAAAATCGAAATAGCGCGGCGCCGGCGGCGGCCGCGAGGCCAGCCAATCACTCCAAAGCTTGGGGACAGTCGGTCGGTCAAGAGCGGGCGACGGGCTGGGCCTGGAAGAGAAACCTCGGCCTCCCAACTTGGAGGACATCATGAAAATCGGAAAACGTGGCCCCGAAGTTTCTGCGACGCCAGGTATGGCCAATGCCGGCGATTCTAAATGCAAGCCGAGGCCGCTGAGGCCATTCGGTGTCCCGAGATCGCGGCTTCGCTGCTCCAGCTCCCGACTGAAAGCGGCATGGCCCTGCCCCAGCAGCCCTTGACTGAGCCGTCCGCCGACATGGAATTGCAGCAAGGTGGAAAATGCTTCCAGGACGGTGGCGTCGAACCGCTGGGGCCGGCGCAACCCCAACACCGCCTCCGCGCCGTGAGCCGCCAAAACGCCGCCGAAGAGTCCCGCTTGATGAAAGAGCGGCCGGCTGAAATTTCGGGGCATCGCCTGGACGAGCGCCCCGCTCAAGCGGAGGGCTCCCAGCAATAAGTACCCTGAGGCCAGCTCGTGGCCCCAAGCCCGAAGCGAGGGGTCCTGGGGTCGGCCCAAGAGGGAATTGGCGAAGTGAGCGCTGATGGTGAAGGCCGGGGCTTCCAAAGCCAAGGCTCCTGACCCGGCGAGGAGGCGAGCCGAAAGTCCCCGAGTCAACAGGCTGCCGGGAACCGTCGACAAACGGGCTAAAATTCCGATCCGAGCGAGGGACGCAACGGTGCCGGCGACGCCCATTCCGACGAGCATCGCCGGGTCGGCGGCCTGCTCGACGAAACGGCCAAGCAAACGCTCGACGCGGGCTCCGAAAGCTCCCCCACCCTGAAGCACGCTGAGGCGCTCTCGGGCTCGAGTCGAAGCCTGGAAATTACCTTCAAGGAGCGATTGGTAGATTGCCGCGGCGTCGTTTTCATTTCCCCGACGCTCCAAGCGGCCGGCAAGGTGCAAGAGTCCGTCGGCGCGCAACTCCGGGTCGCGCTCGCGCTGCAGCGAAGCCCATTCCGCAGATTCCCGCCCCGATAGGATCTGAATCGTTGAACTCATAAAGCCGTGCTTGGGTGAAGCCGGCTTATCGCCGTTACGGCGGAGAGGTTGCGAGGGTTCAATGGGCGGGGCTAAAGCCCCTTGCTACTTCATGAGAGCCCGGATTTTGAGGCGTAAGGCATTGATTTTAATGAAACCTTCGGCGTCCTTCTGGTTGTAGACGGTGTCCTTCTCGAAGGTCGCGAAGTCCTCGCTGAACAGCGAATTCGGCGATTTCCGGCCCAGGACAGTGACGTTACCTTTATAGAGCTTCAGCCGGGCCACCCCGCTGACCCGTTGTTGGACGTCGTCGATCAGGTTCTGCAGTACTTCGCGCTCCGGCGCGTACCAGAACCCGTTGTAGATTTGGGCGGCGTAAGTCGGGATCAGCGAATCGCGGATTTTCAAAACTTCACGGTCCAGAGTGATCGACTCGATGGCGCGGTGGGCGATGTGGAGGATGGTTCCGCCCGGAGTCTCGTAGACGCCGCGGCTTTTCATCCCGACGAAGCGGTTCTCGACCAAATCGACCCGCCCCACTCCGTTCTCGCCGCCGAGCTCGTTGAGCTTGGCGAGCAAATTGGCCGGCGAAAGCTTCTGGCCGTTCACCGCCACCGGGTTTCCCTTTTCGTATTCGACCTCGATCACCGTCGGCTTGTCCGGCGCGGCTTCGGGGCTTTTCGAGAGCAGGAACATGTCGGCCGGCGGCTCATTCCAGGGATCCTCGAGAATGCCGCCCTCGAAGCTAATGTGGAGCAAGTTGCGGTCGGAGCTGTAGGGCTTAGCCTTGCTGACCGGCACCGGGATGCCGCTTTTCTCGGCGTATTCGATCAAATCGCTGCGCGATTTGAAGCTCCAATCGCGCCAAGGCGCAATCACCTGAATGCCGGGCTTAAGCGCATAGTAAGTCAGCTCGAAGCGGACCTGATCGTTGCCCTTGCCGGTGGCGCCGTGGCTGACCGCGTCGGCCTTTTCTTTTTCGGCGATCTCGATCTGCTTCTTGGCGATCAGCGGACGGGCGATCGAGGTGCCGAGCAAGTAAGAGCCTTCGTAGACCGCATTGGCCCGCAGCATCGGAAAGACGAAATCGCGGACAAACTCTTCCTTCAAGTCTTCGATGTAGATCTTGCTGGCGCCGGTCTTGATCGCCTTTTCCTTGAGCGGCGAGAGCTCCTCGCCTTGGCCCAAGTCGGCGGCGAATGCCACGACCTCGCAGCCGTAGTGCTCGATCAGCCACTTGATGATGACCGAGGTATCGAGGCCGCCGGAATAGGCTAAAA
>JBIOXX010000292.1:0-3120 GCA_044869875.1 bacterium
GCCAAGGCGCTGTTCGAGGCCAGCGAGGAGAGCCAACGCCAAGTCCAGGTCAGCCTGATCGCCGAGCTGGTCCGCAATTACCTCGAAGCCCGGAAGCTCCAGCGGCAAATTCATTTCACCGAAGAGACGGCCAAGGCTTATCAGCAGACGCTCAGCTTGCTCGAAGCTCGGAACAAGGCCGGCCTCAGCAGCTACCTCGAAGTTTCCCAGCAAGAGACGGCCTATCAGACCAGCTTAGCTCAGATTCCGGGACTGCGAGCCTTGCGCGACGCGGCTTTCAACAGGCTTTCGACCCTGACCGGCGAAAACCCCGGCTTCGCCGAGGCCCGAATGACGAGCGGCGAGATTCCACGGGCCGCGCCCGAATTCGTTCTAGCGACGCCGGCCAAGGCGGTGAGCCATCGTCCCGACATCCGGGCGGCCGAGAAGCGCCTGGAGGCCGCGACCAATTTGACCGGAGCCGCCATCGCCGAGCGTTATCCCAAGCTCAACTTGTCGGGCCTTTTCGGGGTTCAGCAGAGCAGTTTACTCGGCGCCGGAATGATCTGGTCGATCGCTTCCGGCCTTTTCATGCCGCTCTTTGATTTCGGACGCATCAAGGCCCAGATCCAGGGGGCCGAGGCTCGGCAGGAGCAATCGCTCTACGAGTACGAGAAGGCGGTATTGGAGTCGCTGGAGGAGATCGAGACCTCGCTTTCGGCCTATCTCAACCAGGAGAATCGCTATGCCGCTTTGCTCAAGGCCCGGGACAGCGCCGAGCTGGCTTACCGTCTCGCCGAAGAACGCTATCAAAAGGGCATCGCCTCTTTCCTCGACATCTTGGTCAGCGAGCGGGCTTATTTCCAAGCCGAGTTCGATAAGCTCGAATCCGAAGCCGGCAGCGGCCAGCGGCTGGTGGCGTTGATGAAGGCCTTGGGCGGGGGCGGAGAAACAAACTAGGCAGAAAGGATCAAAATAGGATACTTTCACCTAGATATGAAAAATCCCAGCTCCTGGCCCCAATGGCTTGAAAGGATCGGCCGACTCGGCCTCCAACAGGGAGGCGTGTTTTCCTACGCCGACCTATTCAATTTGCTGGCCGCCGGTTCGGAGCTTCAGAACAAGCGAATCATCAAGCGGCTGGTCCGTGAAAAAGTTCTGCGCAAGGTCCAGCGCGGCTTTTACACCGCCGGACCGGTCGACTCTTGGGTCTTGGCCGCCCGTCTCAAGCCCGGCGCCTACGTATCGATGGACTCGGTGCTGGCAAAGAACGGCTTGGTCGGCACGATTCCGGAGCGATCGGTATCGGCGGTGCGGCCGGGGCGCATCGGCGCCAGTCTCGAAACCCCCGAGGGAACCTTGCGCTATTTCGGCATCCAGCCCAACCTGGCCTTCGGCTTTTCGTCGCGGTCGGACGGAGTGCCGGTGGCCGACAGCGAGAAGGCCTTCCTCG
The DNA here is from genome assembly GCA_044869875.1 of bacterium. GTDB lineage: Bacteria > UBA10199 > UBA10199 > DSSB01 > DSSB01 > DATEDP01. The sequence continues at coordinate 1,433 of JBIOXX010000292.1, forward strand.
ACCTGCTTTATTATTACCAAAAGGGAGCTCGCTTCGTTTTCGATCCGCGCAGCGAGGTCAATGTCCGCAAGCTTGATCGAAAGCGCTTGAAGAAGTATCTCAAGTCCTACCGCAATCCGAAATTCTTGAAATTCGTCGAAGGAGTGCTGCGATGAAATCGCCGGAACAGCTATTAGCCAAGGTCATGAATCATCTCGCCGACCGGATGAAGGACAGGCTGGTCTTGAAGGGCGGCATGTTGCTCCGGCTGCACAATAGTCCGCGTTCGACTCAAGACGTCGACTACGTCTGGATCTCGAAGGATTCGAAGAAGGGGCTGGGCAAGGAGATCGAAAAGGTTTTGACCGGCTTGGACGGAATCGAGGTCGAATCGACCGAGGTCAATGCTCGCGGAGTCTTCGTCGACCTCGTCGATTCGGTGACCGGCGAGCGGGCCCTGCTCGAGATCGAGGTAAGGTCCGAGACCCAGTTGCCCACCGAGCCGATGTCCACCGGACCGCTCAGCGCCCGTTACGCCTTGGGGGCGCGGATCATCGCCACGATGGCTCTGCCCGAAGCCTTCGCCCACAAGATCGCCGCTACGCTGGAGCGCGACGTTGCCCGCGATCTCTACGACTTGAGCCAGATGCAGGCCCTGAGCTCCTGGGATGAAGCGACCCTGATCGACCGCTTGAAAGAAGTGTCGATCCATCGGGCCAAGCCCAAAGCCCTCACCCCGCGACAGGCCGCCGAGCTGCTGGCCAAGCAGCTCGAAAAGCTGGACCAAAAGCGTTTGGAGCAAGAGCTTTATCCCTTGCTGCCGACGGAATACCGGGCCGGAGTCTTGAGCCTGATCCGGGCCGGGGTGACTCGGATCATCGACCGGCTTTCGAGCAGCCCCGGAGTTTAGGATGAGAATTCAATATGCCTAAAAATTAGGCCATGCTACAAAGCGCATACACCTACAATTGAGGGGGTCCCATGAACCCAGATCAGATGCAGATGCAAATGGATCAGGCGATGAGCGGCGGGCTCGGAATCGGAATCCTTATCGGCTATTTAGTCGTCTGGATTTTTTTCGCTTTCTGTCTCGCCAAGATCGGAGAGAAGCTCGGCGTTTCCTTCGGGAAGGGCTTCTTGATGTCGCTGATCCCGATCGTCAACATCATCTTCATGCTTCAGCTCGCCCAGAAGCCCTTGTGGTGGATCATTCTCTTCCTCATCCCCATCGTCAATATCGTGATCGTGGTGCTGGTGTGGGCGGCGATTTCGGTCCGACGAGGCAAGCCGAATTGGTGGGGAGTCTTGATGCTCATCCCGCTCGTCAATCTCGTGATCTTATTGATTCTGGCTTTCGGCGAAGCCAAGGCCGTTCCGGCAACCGCTTAGCGGGATTGAGGTGGTCTGCCGCCGGAACCTGGATTGCCGCCGCGTCCTCCCCGTCGCTTGAAGCGCGATCGGCGTCGGCGTCGGCCTCCTCCGGATTTGTCGTCACCGGGCTTGGGTCCTAACTTGACGTGACCGGGATGGCCTTGCGGCTTGGCGGCCAGGGCCGGCCTCGGCGCTGGGGTGGCGGCTCGTCGCAGGCTAGGCGGCGGAAGCTCCGGCAGCTGGGAGATGGTGAGGTTCTTCTTGATGAGCCGTTCGATCAGATGGATTTCTCTCTTCTGATCGGGAGTGGCGAAGGAGATCGCCCGGCCCTTGTTCCC
>JBIOXX010000293.1:0-2299 GCA_044869875.1 bacterium
GCGGACGAGCCATCTCCAGGCCCTTGGGGAAAAGCGGCATCGCGAAGCGAACGAAGCCATAGGTCCCCATCTTGAGCAAGACGCCGGCCAGGATGACCGAGCCCGAGGTCGGCGCCTCGACGTGGGCATCGGGCAGCCAGGTATGGACCGGGAACATCGGCACCTTGATCGCGAAGGAAAGCGCGAAGGCGCTGAAGAGGATCAGCTGGGCGTGGGGATTGAGGCCCAGGTCCAACCAGCGATCGAGCGAAAAAGTTTTTCCGGCCTGATAATAGAGGTAGATCATGGCCAGCAGCATCAGCACCGAGCCGACCATGGTGAAGAGGAAAAACTTCAGCGCGGCATAGATCCGGCGCTGGCCGCCGTAGATCCCGATCAGGAAATACATCGGGATCAGCATCGCTTCCCAGAAGAGGTAAAAAAGAAAGACGTCGAGGGCCGAAAAGGCGCCGATCATCCCGGCCTGGAGAGCGAGGAGGAAGAAATAATATTTCCGCTCCCGCTCATGCACTGATCCCATTGAGAAGAGGACCACCAGCGGCAGAAGCAAGGTCGTCAAGATAATGAGCCAAAGCGAAAAGCCGTCGATGCCGAGGTGGTATTGAATGCCCAAACTCGGGATCCAGGAGTAATTCTCGACGAACTGAAAGGCGATCCCCGCCCCATCCTGGAAATGATAGACCAAGTGCAACGACAGCACGAAGCCAACCAAGCTCACCAAGAGGGCCCAACCGCGGATCAGCCCGGCCTTCTCCCGGGGAAAGGCCAGCAGGACCAGGGCGCCGCCCAGCGGAACGGCAATCAAGAGGGTCAAGATGTGAGCACCGATCCAATCGAGCATTATCGAACCACCAAGAAGAAGATGAAGCCGCCCAAGCCGACCAAGAAATAGAAGACGTAGTTATTGGCCAGGCCGCTCTGGAGATAGCCGACCAAGCCGCCGAGCCAAGCGGCGGCCCGGGCCGAGCCGTTGACCAAGACCCCGTCGATCAGGTTCTGATCGACCTCGGTGGCCAAGAACTTATCGCTGAACACCCGAATCGGCCGAACGAAGAGAGCGTTGTAAATTTCGTCGACGTAGAACTTGTCGCGGAGCACCCGGTACCAGAGCTGGGGCTTGGCCGCCAAACGCTCCGGCAGATCGGGGAATTTCTTATAAACCGTGACCGCGATCAAAGCGGTCAGTGCCGCCAGCCCGGCCGAAACTCCGGCCAGAATCCGTTCCATCTCGAGGCCGCCATGGCCCTCCGCCGCTGCCTCCAGCTCGATCCAGCCATGGAACCAATTGTGCCCACCCAAGGCATGGGGCACGCCGAAGAAGCCGGCCACCGCCGAGAGAAGCGCCAAGATCACCAAGACCGAGGTCATGCTGATCGGCGACTCGTGAAGGTGGTGCTTGGCGTGGTCGGTCAAGCGCGGCTCGCCCAAAAAGGTGAGCGTGAAAAGCCGGAACATATAGAAGCTGGTCAAGGCTGCGGTCAGAAGTCCCATCGCCCAGAGCACGGTGTGGCCGCGGCTGAAAGCCTGCCAGAGGATCTCATCCTTGGAGAAGAAGCCCGAGAAGGGCGGAATGCCGGCAATCGCCAAGGTCGCGACCAGGAAGGTTGCGAAGGTGATCGGCATTGCCTTTCTTAATCCGCCCATTTTGCGGATGTCCTGCTCGCCGCTCAAGGCATGGATCACCGAGCCCGAGCCGAGGAAGAGGCAGGCCTTGAAGAAGGCGTGGGTCATCAGGTGGAAGACGCCGGCGCTGTAGGCCCCGACTCCGACGCCGAGGAACATGTAGCCGAGCTGGGAGACCGTCGAATAAGCCAGGACCTTCTTGATGTCGTTCTGGACCAAGCCGATCAGGGCGGCGAAAAGCGCGGTCGAGCCGCCGACCACGGCGACGATTTGCAAAGTCCCCGGCGCCATGTCGAAAAGGAAATGCAATCGGGCCATCATGTAGATGCCGGCGGTGACCATGGTCGCGGCATGGATGAGGGCCGAGACCGGAGTCGGGCCGGCCATCGCATCCGGCAACCATATATAGAGCGGAATCTGGGCCGATTTGCCGGTGGCCCCGATGAAGAGGAAGAGCCCGATCAGGGGCGCGAGCCCGATCAGGGCCGGAGCGAATTTGGCCAGCACTTCGAAATTCAAGATCGGCATCGCATGGGGCAATTGCGGCACCAGGGTCGCCAGGATCATGAAAATTCCGATCAGGAATCCGAAATCGCCGATCCGGTTGACGATGAAGGCCTTCTTCCCGGCATAGGCCTTTTCGGGATCTTCGAACCAAAAGCCGATCAGCAGATAG
>JBIOXX010000294.1:0-4227 GCA_044869875.1 bacterium
CGTCAATTGATCGTCGTCGATGACGGCTCCAGCGATGGCACTTGGGATTGGCTGCAGTCCCAGAAGGGGTTGATCGCGCTGCGCCAAGAAAATCGCGGTCCGGCCGCGGCTCGTAATTTTGGAGTAGCTGCAGCCGAAGCCGAATATTTGGCCTTCCTTGACTCCGATGACCTTTGGCTGCCGAAGAAGTTGGAGGTCCAAACGGCTTTTTTCGAAGAAAATCCGGAATACGGTTTCTGCCAGACCGAGGAAACCTGGTACCGCGACGGAGTGCGGGTGAACCCGATGAGGAAACACGCCAAGCCCTCGGGTCAAGTTTTCGAAGCTTGCCTGAGCCGTTGTCTGATTTCGCCTTCGGGAGTGATGTTCCGCCGCGATTTTTTCGAGGAATTGGGCGGCTTCGATGAGAGCTTCGAAGTCTGCGAAGATTATGAGCTTTGGCTTCGAGCCTCGTTGCGTAGTCCCTTCCGAACCTTGGACGAGCCGCTGACGGTGAAACGCGGCGGTCATGCCGATCAACTTTCTCAAGCTCATTGGGGAATGGATCGTTTTCGAGTTCGAGCTCTCGAAAAGACCCTGGCCTCGTCCCAGCTCGACGCCGCCCAAGCCGAGGCGCTTCGAGCCGAGCTTCGCCTCAAGCTGGAAATCTTGTCCCAAGGTTTCGCCAAGCGCCATCCGGCCGAGATCAACCCTTACCAAGAAAGACTCCAATGCCTCTGAAACTTCGCCCGCTTCGCTTCAAAAAGAACGTCAACCGTTATGCCGAAGGTTCCTGCCTCATCGAGATGGGCCACACCCGTGTCCTTTGCCTGGCCTCGGTCGCCGAAGATCTGCCGAAATGGCGCAAGGAATCGGGCCTCGGTTGGGTGACCGCCGAATACGCCATGCTTCCGCGGGCGACTCACACCCGTTCCGACCGGGAGTCGGTGAAGGGCAAGGTCTCGGGCCGAACCCAGGAAATCAGCCGCTTGGTCGGCCGGGCGCTGCGGGCGGTCGTCGACTTCAAATTATTGGGGCCTCACAGCATCACTTTGGATTGCGAGGTCCTCCAAGCCGACGGTGGCACTCGCTGCGCCGCGATCAACGGCGCCATGATCGCCCTGGCCTTGGCTTGCCGCCGTTTGATGAAAGAGAAGAAGATCGAGAGGTGGCCGCTCAAGGACACGGTGACGGCGGTGAGCGTCGGCCTTGTTCAGCGCAAGCTCTGCCTCGACCTCTGCTACGAGGAGGATTCGGCCGCCGACGTCGACATGAACGTGGTGATGACCGGCAAAGGCGAATTCGTCGAGCTCCAAGGCACCGCCGAGCACCGTCCCTTCAGCAAGGCCGAGGCCAAATCGCTCCTCGATTTGGCGGCGGTCGGCCTCCGCAAGGTCACCAAGGCCCAACGAGCCGCGCTCAAAGGAGTGTGGCCGCGATGAGCGAGTGGCCTCAGCGCATCGTTTTGGCCACTCGCAATCTCGGCAAGCTTGGCGAGATTCAGCAAATTCTCTCCGCTTGGCCGGTTGAATGGAAAACTCTTCGCGATTATCCGGCGTGCCCCGAGGTCGAAGAAGCCGCCGAAGACTATTTGAGCAATGCCCGCGAAAAGGCGGTGCTTGCCGCCGGGCACAGCGGCGAATGGGCTCTCGCCGACGACAGCGGCTTGGAAGTGGAGGCCTTGGCCTGGAAGCCCGGTGTGCGTTCGGCCCGCTATGCCGGAGGAAGTGGGGGCGACGAGGCCAATTGGCGCAAAATCTTGGCCGAGCTGCATGGAGTTCCGACCGAAAAACGGCGCGCCGTTTTCCGCTGCGTCGTCGTGTTGCGCCATCCCGACGGCCGCGAGCAAATCGGCCGCGGCGAGCTATGGGGAAGCATCGCCGAAACGCCGCGCGGCGCGGGCGGTTTCGGTTACGATCCGATTTTCATCCCCCGTGGTTTCGACCGGAGCTTGGCCGAGCTCTCGCCGGTGGGAAAAAATTCCCTCTCCCACCGCTGCCGGGCCCTGGCTCAGCTTGTTGCCTTCGGCGAGCCGCGCTGACAACCTTTGCTTTTCACCCTCGATAATCCTGGAGTATATTGCATCCAAAGAGGGGCTCATATGTCGATTATCATTGAGGATTTTAAAAATTCTTCGACCACTATCCTGCGGGACCGTTCTCTCCAGGCTCTCGCCGAACCGGCCCTCGATGGCGAGAATCCCTATCACCGCAAGCTTCAAGAAATGTGCTCGGTTCCCAATCCCTATCGGAAAGATTCGGCTTGCCACCAAGCTCCGAGACCCAAAGACGAATATATCCCGGCCAATCCCTATCGGAGCGATCCAAAGAAGATCGCGCCCCGTTCGCGCCAAAAAAGGTTGCAGGTCTTCGACACCCCCAATCCTTACCGCTAGCCTTATTCGAAAATTCCCGGCGACGGCGAAGAACGATCTTCGAAGTCGGCTCCATTGTCGCCGCTGTCCGCAGCGCCGCGGCGGCTGAGACTGTGCCCGCCCGCGACGTCGGCGGCCGGAAGTCCTTCGCCCAGGGGAAATCCGTTGGCGGCGGTGGCGACCGCGCCTTCGCCGTAGGCGACACTGTCGATCAATTCCCCGGCCCGGTTCAAGAGCTGAAGGCCGTCGGGTCCGTTTTGGGGATCGAACTGGTCGAGGAAATCGGCGCCCGGAACTCCCGAAGCGCTGGTCGATCCGGTCTTCAAATCGGCGATGAGAAAAATTCCGTCCTCGCCGAGGATCGAATTCGGCGGCAGGGTGATCCGGTCGATCTCCTCGCCGTTGTCGCCGTTCAAAAACAGCACTTGATAGAGGCTGATGTCGGCGCCGCTGCTGCCGTAGAGCTCGACGAAGGCTTCGCCGTCGGTTTCGCTGACCTTTCCGTCGTAGAGAAATTCATGGATCACCAAACTTTCAGGGGCCGGACCGAAGATCGGCGGTGGCGGAGCTTCGGAACCGAGCGGCGGCCCGCCAAGCTGAGTCAGCTCGCCTTCGCCCACGATATAACGGGCAATGAAGAGCTGGGGCGTCTCGCCGGGACTTTGGTTGAAGGGCAAGCCTTTCACTGAGAGCAGGGCCGGGGTGATCACCAGATGGTAGATTCCGTCGGCCAGCTCACTCTCGGGCAGAAGGCTGAGCTCCTTTTCTTCGGCGTCGAGCAAGAATTGCAAGGCCACCGTGGATTGCTCGCCCGATTCCAAATCTTTCATCAGGTCGCCGACGTCGGCAAGAATTTCCTCCGGAGCGTTGAAAAGCAGGACTACCGCGTCCTTTTTTAGCGAGGAGAAATCGAGCCGCTCCGAAAAATGGAGGACGAATTCACTATTCTTGTCGATTCGGCTTCGATCGGCCGGCGCCACTTCCAGGACGAAGGGCTGCTCTTCGATCAAGGAGGAGAATTCGCCCCAGCCCGGCTCGGCGCAGGAGCACAGTTTAAGGCAGGCGGCGATCAGCGTTAGGCGGCCAATTTTTTTTCGCAGGCAGGGACGCAGGAGTTTCATGGAATTTCTCCGGATCGAGGTTGGCGGTTTCAGGTGGAGGAAGGGGCAGAACAAAATCCGAGGCCAGCCGGCTGAAGGCGCCGCCGCTGAGGCTGTCTAAGCGAGCGACCCTTTGCTGGGCTTGAATCACCTCGGCCGGATCCAGCCGTAGCGCCGGCACGGCCTGGAAGCGCCAGAGCTGGGCCTTGAGCAGGAAGTAAGTGTCGCGCAGCTCTTCTTGGAGACGGCCCCGGATCAAGGTGAGGTCGCGGGCCTCGCGGCTGATCTCGATCTCGTCGCGGTTGAAGAGCAATTCGTCCAAGGCCCAGACCGCCTTGACCTCGAAGCCGCGATCGTTGCCGAAGTCCTGGTCGACCCGGTTGGATTCTGGGCCGATGGTGATGCCTGAGGAGGTCACCGAGATGCTGTCTTGGATCACGGCGGTGTTGTTTTGTTGGTCGCTCTGTTCGAAACCGATCTGCAGCCGGGGCAGGGCGACCGCCCGCCGGGCATTGCGCTGCCAACGCTGGATTTTATCGGGCTGGAGGCCGGCTCGGCTCAGGGCCGATTGTTCCAGCAGCTCGAGCGAGGGGAGCTTGTCGGGGCCGGGGAATTCGGCGGCTGGAGCGGCGGTGCTCAAGAAAAAGAAGAGCGGAATGAGAAGAAGGGCGCTGATCCAATGTTCCATGGTGCGCAAGAAAGCAACGCTTGTGCCAGACTCTCTCACCCCCCTTTGAAAAAGGGGGGAAGGGGGGATTTAAAGGTGTTGGTATT
>JBIOXX010000295.1:0-7483 GCA_044869875.1 bacterium
TCCTCGACGAGCAGCAGGGCCTGATCAAGCGCCAATTCCAGACCAGCCTCGAGGGAACCTTCCTCTGCGGCATCGAGGAAGGCCTAAACCACCCGCTGACCGGGGCTTTGGGCAAGGGCGTGGTCGATTTGACCAAGCTCACTGGTTACAACGCCAATATCTTCCGGCTGGCATTCAACTTCGAGCTCTTGGGCAAGGCGGTTGGCCTCGACATCGCCTACGACATTCTGCGCGGCGATATCCGCTTTGACTCCGAAGGCATCCACATCTTGAACGCGCCGCTACGCTTCAATCCCGGCCCGACCCAGCTCACCAAACTGGCTTCGGATTATGCCGACGGCATTCTCGGCGCGGTCTCGCGGTTCTTCACCTCCGGCGAGCTCGAGCCTTCGCAGAACAACACCACCAACAAGCATCAAGCCGCGATCGGCTTGGGCGAGGACGCCATCAACCAGGCCTTGGCCGCGGCGGTGCTCTCGGGTCTGATCGACCTCGATGTCGACGCCAACTTCTACTCGAACAACAAGATCACTCCGACCAAGTCGCTGGCCCCGATGGGCGGCAGCGCCAGCCGTTTGGCGACCGAGATCGACGTCAACCTCGACGGCAAGACCGACGCCGACGACGCCTTGAGCCCGTTGCTCCTGAGGGTCCGGACCGACAAGCGAGTCACTCCGATGCTGACCTTCCTCAGCGCCGCCGAAGTCGCGGCGATGGCCGAGGAAGTGATCGCCCGCGAAGGCCCGGCCGGGACGCCCGAGCCCGAAGAGCCCGAGGCGACCGACAATCCGGAAGCTCCGCCGAATAAGGCTCCGACCGTCGACGCCAATGGACGTTATTTCAAGCTAGCCTTGCCCAACCTCGAGCTCGCGGTCTACCGGACCACGCCGGTTCCCGAATCCGAAGGCGGGGTGAGGACCTACTGCGAAAAGCCGGTCCCGACTTCCTATAACTCGACCTTGCAGGCCAAGGGTCTCTGCACCGTCGCCGACGACGCCAAGACGCTGGTTCCGATCGAGAACCTGCCCTCGGGTCAGACCTGTCCCGAGGCCAACATCGTCAAGATCCCGGCCAAGAACGGCAACATCATCTCTTACGAAGGCCCGAACGCCGAAAACGCCGAGAATCCCAAGCCGCTCTACCGGATCAAGGCCAACGTGATGATCCATGGCGAGATCAAGGGCATCGTTCGGGCCGCGGCCGGCGCCGACTTCCTGACCAGCGCTCACCCAGTGGAGAAGACCAAGATTCAACTCCGGGTCCTGCCCAACGTCGGAGCCGGCGACAATCCCTATTTCATCACGGCGATGCAGGTCTTGGAGAACAACACCAACAAGTCCGACACCCAGATCCAGGACGACTGGAAAACGACCTTGACCGGCGCCTTGGGCGATCCTTGCAAGTTCTTCAACGAGCTGGTGATCGCGATTCCCGAGCGATTCCCGGGCATTCCGACCGACGGCACCGAGCCCAAGGATCTCTTGCCCGACTTCGGCATCGCGGCCTTGGATATCGGCATCGTCGATCCCGAGGATCCGGCGACTTTAGGCAACATCCCGGCGGCCTTCATCGACGACAGCCGGCTTTACTTGGATCTATTGGCTCATCTCGGTTTGATCTTTACAGAATGAGCGGGGCGTTTTAGCGGGCCCGAGGGCTCGCGCGGAGGTAAGATAAATGACGTTTTCCGATGTAAGAAAACGTTTCAAGGGAACGATGGTGGTGATGGCGTTGGCAGCGCTGGCCTTACAGGCCTGCAGCGGCTCGGATAAGCCTTTCACCATCGTCGACGACACTCCGCCCAGCGACGGCGGGGCCAATCCCGGTGGTAGCAATCCTCCGCCCGGCGCCGAAGGCTGCACCGTTAATTTCAACGGCAAGATGCAGCTTCAAGTCAGCTCGGCCGGCCAGGCCCCAATCATCGGCTCCCGCTTCATCGACATCCCGGCCATTCCGATCAAAGTCGACGGCAACAACCTCACGATGGCCGGCGCCGACTTTCCGCGTTTCAAAGCCTTCATCGGCGACAACCCTCCGGCCGACCTCTGGATCCACGGCGATTCTTCGAACAACGCCAGCGGTACCTACGATCCGGCCAGCGGCAAGATCGAGATCAACGATTTCAAATTCCTGGTCGACGTCAAGGTCGTCGGCGCCGACACCGACTTGGGCCCACCCTTGACCCAAATTCCGACGGTGAAGCTCACCACCGACGCCGGCCAAAGCGCGAGCGGCAATGGCAACCCGGCCTCGATCACCGTCGATGGCGCGGCGCTCAATAAATCCGACCGCTCCGTTACCATGGTTGCGGTCGTGACCCTACCGGCGACTCTGGGCGGCTTGGCACCCATCGATGAAAAGCTTGGCGGTGGCGCTCTGACCGCGGTTTTCCAAGGCGCCCTCGATCAATTGCCCGAGAGCTGCGTCGACGGCGGCGGCTCGACTCCCACGCCCGGCACCGGCGGCAGCGGCCCCAGCGATTTCGCGATTTCCGACGGCACCAACGCCAACGTCGGCACCGTCGACTTCGGCGCCACCTTGGCCTTGGTTAAAAGCTCCGGCGGCAAGACCATTCTCGATTGCACCGAGGCTTCGAACCGCGGCTTGAAGAGCGTGATGATCACCTTGACCAACAAGGCCTCGGGTGAGCGCAAGCTCAAGATCGGCCAGCCCGCCGACAGCGACGTCGACACCAAGGATCCGCTCTGCAGCGGGAGCAGCGAGTTCGTCCGCGGCTCGGTCAGCGTCTCCGGCGGCGCCACCTGCGAGACCGTGACGGTCGGTGGCAAGCAATTCATGACCGGCGAATGCACCTTGCCCGAAAGCGCCGACGCCAAGATCCAATTCCCGCTGATGTACGTGCCTTACAATTTCGTCGCCACCAGCGGCAGCTCGCCCGAGGCCACGCCGGCGGCCACTCCCGGCGCGACTCCGGGGCCGACGGCTTCGGTGCCCCAAGACACCGGCGCTCTCGTCATCGAGTACGACGACGGCAAGAGCTTCTCGCTCAGCTTGAAGGGCAAGACCGAGCCCGACAGCCGCGACGCTTTGAGCATCTCCAAGGTGAAAGAGGGCGTGGTTTCGAAAAAGAACATCCGTAATGGTCAGCTCGTCAAGATTGCCCTCTTGGACACCGATCCCAAGCCTTTCACCCAGGAGATGGCGATCAAGAACACCAGCGCCGACCTCTGGCAGAACATCACCGTCGAGGTCGAGGAGCCCGAGACCGGAACCTCGGCTTTCGCGGTCCAGAATCTCGCGGCGACCAATCTGGCCGGCGGCTCGACCGAAGCTCCGGCCACGGTGAAGTTCAACCTGGTCTACACTCCCTCGGCGGCGGGCGCCGACCAGGGCAAGCTCATCGTGAAGCTGGTCAAGGCCGGCTCCGACGCGGTCACCGAGCTGAAGTTCGACATTGCCGGCAGCGTTGGCGCCGAGCCGGTGCTTGGCAACTACGAGCTGCGCATCGACTTCCTCACGGCCTTCATGGACAACGCTCTGCAGACCAAGCCGACCGAGTCGCTGGACTTCCGCCAGTTCCCCGCCCAGGCTCCGCCTCCGCAGACGCTCATCTTCAGCCCGGTCAACGAGGAAGAGCTCGAGCCGATCGAGATCCTGCCGCTGGACTTCGATCCGGTGGCGGCGACCAAGGTCGAGCGCCTCAGTGCTCTGCGCATCTTCAACGCCCAGGGCTCGGGTTTAGTTCCCGGCGACGACGAGTCGATGTGCCACGAGCCCGACAACATCAATAAGCCCTATGTAACCGGCGATTGCGCCTTCTTCTACTTCAGCATCGGTGTCAGCGAGGACAGCCAAGGCTTCTACGATGACGAGACCGGGCACATGACGATCCCCAGCCTCAAGCTTCGGGTTCGCAATCCCTATCACGGCCCGGTCGGCGGCGGCGTCTGGCCGGCCTCGGCGCCGGGAGTGAACATACTCGACACGACCTTGGACATGTCCTTGACCACCCAGGTCATCGATAAGATCCACGACGGCGACTTGACCCTGGTGCCCGACAGCCGAGTCAGCCAGAGCCAGCTCAACATCCTCAACAACAAGCCGGCCAACCAGGGCGAGCCTTGTCCCGAGGATCCGGCAGTCCACCCTCACTTCAAGTGCTACGTGACCTCCGACGGCAAATACATGACCGGTAAGCCTCTGCGGGTACGACCCGGTAGCGACGGGGTATACGACGTGGTCGTGGTCGGCGTGACCCAGTTCAATCCCAAGTCGGTCGAGTCCGACATCCCGGTCTTCATGGACAACAACACCCGGATGTATCTCGCGATCCAAGGACGGCTCTGCAAAGAAGGCGTGAGCTGCGAATAAGTCTTAGAAAGAAGTAAGATCCCCCGTCGTGCGCGGCGGGGGATTTTTTTTGCCGCCGACGTGGTGTCAGAGCTAAGGCGAGGCCTTGGCGTCGATTTCCTTCCACTGGGCCAAGGTCAAGGCGCCAGGCAGGGCCGGTTTCTTCTCGGCAATCGTGGGGAATTTTTCGCATTCCTCGGCATTGATCGCGGTCCATTTTTCGTAGCGCTTGGGGACTTCCTCGGCCGAGTAGATCGCCTCGACCGGACACTCGGCGACGCAGAGGTTGCAGTCGATGCAGGTGGAAGGGTTGATGTAGAGCATTTCCGGCCCCTCGTGGAAGGCTTCCACCGGGCAGACCAAGGCGCAGTCGGTATACTTGCATTTGACGCAGTGTTCCGTAACGACGTAGGTCATGGTTGGATTATATTCGAGCGCAACTATTAACGCCAAGCCCCGAGAATTTCTATAGGTAAATCACCTATTTCCGGGCTAGGACCCGGAAGCGACGGGGCGAGAACATCGTGCAGCGATCCGTGCTGAGCTTCTTATTTCCCATTTTCGTGGGCCTTACTTTGCTCACAGCCTTAGCCGGTTGCGGCGGATCCAAGGATCCTTTCGTCTTCCCCGATCCTCCCGACAATTCCCAAAATCCACCGGCCACCTCCAACCCGATCGGCGATTGCTTCGTCAATTTTCAGTCGATGCTCCGACTCAAGGTCAGCGCCAAGCCGGACGGCGAGGAGCTCGAGGTTCTCGACGCCAACCCGATCGCGATTCCCAACATTCCGATCGAGGTGAAGGGAACCGAGATCGCGATCGCCGGCGATCTTTTCCCCGACATCATTTTGACCCGGCTCAGCGAGAGCGCCGACCTGCGCTTCGGCGGCGTCGCCGGCAGCCGATCGGCCGGCACTTACGACCCAGCGACCGGCGCGATGAATATTCCCGAAATGCAATTCACCTTGGAAGTTTTGCAGAAGGGTAAGACCGAACGGTTGCTCGACGGCCAGGTCGTGATCGGCAACCTTGAGTTGACCACCGGCGCGGTGACCGCCCAGGGCAACCTGCGGTCGATTTCCGAAACCGGTCAGCCATTGAAGCCCGAAGATAAATCCCTGACCCTGGTCTTCGGCACCACCTTGCCCAACGATTTTTCGCCGCTCGTTCCCTTGAACGAGATCCTCAGCGGCGGCGCCCTGACCGCCAGCTTCAGCGGGACCTTGGACAATATGCCCGATCAATGCGGCGCGGCCGGCGGCAGCGGCAAGCCGCCGCCCGGCCAGGAGCAACCCGAGGGCCTGCATCTCAGCGTCGCCGGCCAGGTTGAGACTTCGCGAATCGACTTCGGCTTGGCCTCGGTGGTCTTGCGCAAGAACGGCGGCCACGACGAGATCGATTGTTCCGATGCCGGATTCCGCGGCCTGCTTTCCAAGATGGTGACGGTGAAGAACGTCAGCCCCGGTCCCAAGACCCTGGCCTTCGAGCAGCCCAAGGATCGAGACGCCGATACCAAGGCGCCGCTTTGCTCCGGCAACAGCGAGTTCGTCCGGGGCTCGATCACGATGGGCTCGGGCACGGACTGTGAGAAGGTCAAGGTCGCTGGCAAGGAATTTCCGTTCGGTCGCTGTACCTTGGCGCCCGATGCCGAGATCTCCTTCCCGATGATGTACCTTCCGTTCAATTACCTGGCTCCGCCCGACGGCGCCGATCCGATCCTCGACAGCGGCGAATTCCTCCTCGATTACGGCGCGGCCGAGCCTTTCCGCATCGCTTTGAGCGGCCGGACGATTCCCGACGTCCGCGACGTCTTCAGCGTCAGCAAGGTCAACAACGGCGTGATTTCGCCCAAGGAAATCCGGAACAAGGGCAGTCTCAAGATCGCCCTTGAGCAGGGCGTCGCGGTTCCCTACACCCAGAAGGTGGTTTTGCGGAACAGCGGCAGCGACACTTGGGAGGAAGTGAAGCTGGAGTTCGAAAAAGGCGCGGCGTTTTCCGGGACCATTCCAACTCTCAACCGGCTGGAGCCGGCCCAAGCCAGCGTGTCCGGCAAGCTCGAGTTCGACTTGGTCTTGAATCCCGGCGCCGAACCGGTCGTGAGCGACGTCATGACGATCCGGATGGTCAAGATCGGCAGCCGCACCGAGTCCAATCCGGTCGGCATCGAAGCCCGGATCGTGATCAATTTGCTCGGCACGGTCGGCGTGCCCAAGCTCAATGGAACGGTCCGGATGCAGTTCGACTTCCTGACGGCCTTGATCGACCACTCGATCATCGATGAGCCGCTGAAGTCCATCGACTACCGGCCTCACCCCGAGTTGGCGCCGGAACCGCTGATCCTTCACTTCAGCGACAGCTCCGACCCCGATTATCAGGATGTCGAGCTCGAGGCCCAGGTCGTCAACATCCTCGATCCTAACTTGAGCAAGCACGACCGCGAACGGCTGCTTCGCATCTTCACCTCGCGGGCCAGCGTCGGCATCAACGGCGAGCGCCTCGACTCCGGCGACGGCTCCGATCAATGCCGCGAGCCCGGAGATCTCAACGTCCCTTACCGCAACGGCGACTGCTCCTATTTTTATCACAATATTTTATCGAGCGACCTCGGGCTCTACGATTCCGACACCGGCCATTTCACGTTGCCAAGCATTCAACTGCGGATGGAGAATCCCTACCATGCCGACATTCTCGGCCGTTGGCCGGCGAGCAATCCGCTCGGCAACCCCGATTACATGATGGATGCGACCCTTCATCTCTCCTTCACCACCCACTTGCTCGACCGCCGGGCGATTCAAGAGGGAGGCCGCGAGATCGTCATGCTGCCCGATGAGCGGGTCAGCGAACGCGACCTCGAGGTCAAGGACAAGCGGCTCGGTCCGCCCTGTCCCGACGGCTACCTCGACGACGTCCAACCGTTTTTGCGTTGCTATCTGAGCACCGGCGACCGCTATTTCCAGGGCTACGAAGTCACTTTGAAGGCCGGCCAGACCAAGTATTACGACGTCGTGCTGGTCGGCGTCGGCCAGTTCCCGACGGGCGGGCCCGACACCAGCAATCCCGACCTGCCATGGTTCCTCGGCGACAGCGGTGGAAGTCGGATCTACATCGCGATTCAGGGAAGAATGTATCAGCAGTAAAAAGGCGCGACGCTCAATGCGCCAAATCCACCGCA
>JBIOXX010000296.1:0-11401 GCA_044869875.1 bacterium
GCTTGATGGAAGAGTATCCGGTGGCCAAGTTTTTCCGCGACCAGAAGCTGCTCGAGATCGGCGAAGGCTCGAGTGAGGTTCAGCGGATCGTGATTTCAAGACATTTGGGTTGTTAAATTGTCATTCCGAGCGTAGCGAGGAATCTGCGACTGCCTTGGTGGGTATGAGATTCCTCGGCCACTTCGTGTCCTCGGAATGACATCCTGTCACCGTTTCCTAAAATATCCCGACAAATCGAAGAAGCCCTCGACCCCGGCCTGCCATTTCGGCACCCGGGCCTCGGCCGCCTTGTCGTTGGCGACGTGGTAGATCCGCACCCGCGAGGTGTCGACGCCGAGCGCTTCGGCCTGATCCAGGAGCTCGCGGGTTCGCAACGGATTGATGTGAGTCGGCGGAATGCCGCCTTCGATCAAGAAGACCGGCGGCGGGCTCTGACCCTTGGAAGCCATCAGCAGGGCGCCGTGGCGCAACACTTGGGTGGCCCGGGCCACGCTCATCAGAGCCGTTTCGCCGTCCGGGGCCTGGGTGTGGCGCCAAAGGTCGACGTGATCGGCATAGGTATCGCCGGTGAAGGAAAGGGCCAGCCGGCCGTTACGGACGTCGGGCCGGTCGTAGATTTCGAAACCCAGTGCCGGGACCGGGTGGAAGGAATACTCGGGTCGCAGATGCAGGCCGATCACGTCGCTGAAGCTCTGCGGATAGAGTGAAACGAAGTTCCAGGACGGACTGCCGCCGATGGCCAGCTCGTATTGGCGACGCAGCATCCGGTAGATCGTCGGCGTGGTGTAGACCTTGAGGTCGGGCCGAAGCTGGAGGAGCTGGGGCACGGCGTTGCCGTAATGATCGGTGTGGCCGTGGGTCAGCAGAATTCCTTGCAGCTTGCTCAAAGGCAGGCGATGGCGGCGCAGAAAATCCAAGGTGCTGGAAGGCGGATCGATGACCACCGCTTGGCCGCGGTTCCAGAGCAGGAAGCCGCTGGTCTCCTCGCGGGGCGTGAAACCATGGCCGGTCCCGATCGGCCACAGCGCCGGCCGGCCGTCGTTCAGGACCTTGCGCCGGGCTCGGGTTAGCTCCGGCGAATGCAGCTCTTCGATCGCCGGCGCGGGCAGGGGGTGCTCGTTCAGGTCGAGGACGCCCTGGGAGATTCCGGATTCAAAGATTTCGTAGCGGAGCGGGCCTAGCTTGACCACCCGAACTTCGCCGTTCAGGAATTCTCCGGCCTGATTCAAATGGACGACGCGGCGAAGCGCTTCCGGCTCGACCGCCGAGAAGCCGCGACCGATCTCTTCACTCATTCGGGGCAAGCCCAGCGCGCCGGCCGGATATTCGGCCTGGACCTGCCCGGTCAAAGTCTCGGCCCGCGGTCCTTGGTAAGAGAGGTCGAGGAATTCGTGAAGCCGCCGGGCGGTCGGGGCGTCGGGCGCGACCAGGACGCATTCCATGCCGCGGTTCACATAGTACATGTACTGCATGAAATCCGCCGGCAGCAGGCCGTCGTGGCGCGGGACGTAATCGAGATCGAAGATATAGGTGCTAGGCAGGTGCTGCCGAATTTCCTCGGGGTCGATCTGAAAGCCGTTGGCTTTGACGAAAATTTCGAAGAGATCCTTGTTGGTCCACATCGGTACGCCGAATTGAATCCAGCCGGCGGCGGTCCGCGCCATCACGCCGCCGCGGGGCAGGGGCCGAATTCTTTCCGGCGGCAGTGAGGGCGGCCCCGAGGATTCGCCGAGCCGCGGTGTCGAATCGACCAAGCGCAGGCCGCGGTCTTTCGGGAAGGTTGAGCTCATCTGGAGGATGTTGGGTAGAACTTCGGGGCCAAGCACCGCCGGGCGCCAGGCCGGGAGCCGAGACGGCGAAGACTGAAGCGCCGAGCTGAGTTGCTGCGATTGAAAGTCGAGACGGTTTTCCCAGTGCGACCAATTCTCGCC
This sequence comes from bacterium, assembly GCA_044869875.1. Classification (GTDB taxonomy): domain Bacteria; phylum UBA10199; class UBA10199; order DSSB01; family DSSB01; genus DATEDP01. The sequence continues at coordinate 1,932 of JBIOXX010000296.1, forward strand.
GAAGGCCTGGCGGCTAAGTCGGCCGGCGACATGAAACTGGAGCAGCATCGCCGCCGAATCGAAGAGCAGCTCGTCGAAGCTTTGGGAAGGCCGCAAGCCGAGATGCATTTCCAAGCCATGGCCGAGAAGAATACCGGCATAGAGAGACAGAGTTTGTTCGACGATTTCCCTCCCCTTTGTAGGGGGAGGGCCAGGGAGGGGTAGAGCGTTGGCAGAAACGCCGAAGCTTGATGTCGTCGCGGCGGCTCTACCTCCCCCCAGCCCCCTCCTTACAAAGGAGGGGGTGGAACCAATGAGGCGCATCGCGCCCAATGTGATAAAGCTCGACGCCAGCTCTCTCCCCAAAGCCTCGTTGCTCCAATCCAGCGGCCGGCCCAGCGCTGCGTCGGCGCTCCGGTGAGCCAAGGCAAAGGTCGGCGCTTCGGCGAGAAAGCTGGCGCCCGCGCCCAAAAACGAAGCGATCGGTCCCCGGGTCCAGCGCGAAGCCGGCGAATCGGCGAGGCGGGCCAGGGCACCGAGCCGGACGGTGCGGAAGACGATGCCGGCGGCGCCCATGGCGAAAAGAGCCGCGGGGTTGGTGACCTCGCCGGCGAAACGGCGGATCAGGACTTCGGCCCGGGCGCCGGTCGTGGCGCCTTGGCCGGTCAGCGCCGCCTGACGCCGCTGAGCCCGTAGCCGCAAATGGGCGGGGACTGTCGGAAGCTCTTGAAGAAAATGGAGGACCTCGAGGGCCGGCGCTTCGGCGCCGCGGCTTTCCAGTCTAGCGGCAAGGTTGAGGAGGCCCGAGGCCAAGAGCTCGGGATCGCGCTCGGCTTCCAGCGATTGGAGCTCACGGCGGGCCGTCGGAGGCAGAGAGTCGCCGAACCTGAGGCGAAGTTCGCCTAAGCTTGGTAGGTTTTCCGCTGTGGACCGAGCTCCCGGAACCGGCGAGAGGCCTCGCGGAACAGCGACAGAACTTGTGCCGTTCTCACCCATCGGAACGATTTCCCTCGATGGGGGCTTGTCGTGAGCGAGCGCCGAAGGTTGTGGGAAAAACCCTATTGTTTTTTCAAATAAAATTCATTGGAAGAAAGGGCTTGGGAGTCATCCTTCAAGCGGAAGGTCCAGCGGAATTTGCCGTAGCTCGGCTCGCTCTTGCCCTCGCAGCGCAGGACTTCGGTGGGCAGGCCGAAGCGCTTGTCGGTTCGGGGCGCGGTGGGGCATGGATGCCAGCGGCCCCGGCGGAATAGCTCCAGCTTCAAGTCCTGAATGTCGGCCGGATCGAAAGCCTCGGGCCATTCCCAGGCAAAGTAGAGCGTTTCGCCGGGGAGGTAGTCGTTCTTGTCGCTGGTCAAGCGGACCGGGGCCTTGGGATCCAAAACGCCGACCAGCTTCCGCGGGCCCAGCGGCTCGACCCATTGGCGGATTGGGCCGACGTCGACATGGACGAAATCGAGCGGACCGTAATAACCGAGGCCGCCTAGCTGGAGCCCGGCCAAGTAATCGCGGAGCGTCTCTTCCTTGATCTCATCGATATGGATGTCGAGAGCCTGACCCTGGGTGTGGAGGCTGACCGGGCTGACCTTGTGACCCTGGCGGAGCAGACTTTGGTTGAATTCCTTGCGGCGGTAGCCCGAGATAATCTCGATCTGGTCGGCTTGGAAGCGGTCTTGGAGATGATCGATCAGATCGAGGAGGCGGGGATCGATCGTCGCCTGTTCCGAATTGTCGCGGGAGCGGAGCAGGGCTTGGAATTGCTTCAAGCCTTGGGGGAGGTAATTTCCTGCTTGGCGGAAGGTGATTTCGGCGAATTCGTTCAAGTGATAGTTGTAGACCCGGATTTGCCCGTCGCCGGCCGGCCAGCCTTGGTCATCGGGTTCCCCCCAAAGAGAATAGGGCAGCAGAGCCAGGATGAGAATGAGGAACCAGGAGGCCTTTCGCATATCTCCCCAAAATAGCGCCTGACGCGCCTCGTCATCAAGCATTTGATTTTTCACAACATTTATGTGACGACGCCGATATTTTCGATAGACGGTGCAGGGTGCATCGAGGGGTGGATCCCAGGGGATATCGTGTTGGTCAGTCCATTGAAAAAACTTCTCTTTTTCTTGATGCTCGGCAGCCTGGCGGCTTGCGCCGGCGAGGCGCCCCAAGTCAGCGGCGTCGTGGCCATCGCCAATTACGAGACCACCGCCTGCGTCGCCCAGCAGAAAACCCTCCAAATCCGGAACAACAACACCTCCGAGCCCCAGCGGGTTCAGGGCGTGCATTTCGAGTTCGGCACCAACGATTTCGATAGAAAGGGCGATCACCCCGAGACTCTGAAAGAGGGTGAGCCTTACTTCCAATTCTTCACCGTCGACGAGGTTTCGGTCGGCAGCACGGTGAAGGCGGCGGTGGGCAACATGGTCCAAGAGATCATCATCCCGCCCGGCGGGGTCATGACCGTCAAGGCCAGCTACAATCCTAAGGTGATCACCCAGGGCGAGGCTTATCATAACACCTACCTCGACGTGGTCCTCAACGGGCCCAAGCTGGGCGTGATGCAGATCGAGCTTCGCGGCAAGGCCGCCACCGCGGCCGAAGGCTGCACCACCGATGCGGGGGCCGGCCAAGAGTTCGAGGTCACCGCGGTGCGGACGACCCTCAGCCACAAAGATCTGCCGGCACCGGTCGTGACCGATCTCGTCGTCGCCGATGCGGTCGAAGGCAACTTGCTCCTGACGGAGATTTCCGGTGGCAAGGTGAAGATTCTCAAGAATAATTGGCCGAAGGTGACCTTCCCCTTGCCCGACGGCTCGCCGCTCGACTCCTTGGAAATCTCGCTCGAGGAAGACACCGGCGAAGCGACCCTCGGCGCCGACGGGGCTCTCACCTTCGAAGACACGGCTTTCAACGGTTCCAGCGTCATCCATCTCACCGGCTTGAAGCTGACCACCGGCAGCGTCACCATCGATAGCAGCCAAGCTCCCAACGTCCACGGCGGCACCATTACCTTCGAGGGTTCGCCGCTGAGCGCCGAAGGCGAGATGAAGCTGGTGGTGGCCGCGCCGCTGCTCGGCCCGCCGCTCGAAGATACCGCCAACGTCGGCGGCGGCGTGTTCGGAATGGAAATCTCTCTCAAAAAGAAATAGCCCCGTCGCTCGGGGAAACCCCTAGCAACTCCGAGGCTTAGCCACCGATAGATCCGTGAATATTTATGGACGGCTCGGGGCACATACATCCCGGCCCGAGCTCGACCGGCTTGGGCTGGACGGCTTTGCTTGACGCGGCGAAGGATTCGCTCAGCGCTCGCCTTCAACCTTTCCTCGCTCCCACCGAACTCAAAGAATTGCTCAGCCTCGCCGCTGAAAACGATCCCGGTCTTTGGGCCCAAGGCTTGCTATCGCTCGCCGACCGTTTGCAGCGGCGCGGGAAAATGGAACCGGCCCAGGTTTTATGGCAGGCTTTGGCGGTGGAAGGTTCGGTGCCCGAAGAGCTACGGGCCACCGTAGACCTGGCTCGGCGGCGGCTGGCGGCGGCGAGCGGCGGAGGAAATCTCGGCGACCGGGCCGAAACGTTGGTCAACGGTTTCTGGAAGGCCGCCGCCGATCCCTACGGCCTGCTCGGCTTCGCCGTCGGCGGAACCGTTTTCAAGCTGAGCCGGGCCGTATTTTTCTCGCGCCTGTTGGGGAGCGGGCCAAGCGCCTTGACCCGAGGCTGGGGCGCGAAGCTGCTTTCCCAAGCCGGCGCCTTCGGGGCCGAAGTGCCGGCCTTCGTGCTCAGCGCCAAGGCCTCTCGGCATTGGGTCGAGGCGCCGCAGGAGTGGAATCGCCAAACCCTTGGCCGGGAACTTCTCTCCACCGGCCTGACTCTTTTCTTTTTGAAAGCCACCGGCGGCCTCAACCAAGCGGCTTGGGGGAGGCGTCCGGTTCCCGCGGCATTTCAGCAAGCGGCGCTTTACGGCGGAATTCTGCTCGGCCAGCGGGTCGAGCACAAGATCGACCATCTTCAGGCCCTCGCTACCCTGTTCCAGTTCAATGTTGCCGGTCGAATGACCGACGGAATTTTGGGTGGCGGATTTCGCCGTGCGATGGAGGGTTTGGAATTGCGGAGCCGGGATTTGGATCGTGAATGGTTCGGCGAAGCATCGCGGGAGCTCTTTCCCCATTACGTCCTGAGCACCGGCTCGGGCGATGGGAAGGGTCCCGGCGACAAAGGCGGCCCCAAGATCATCGAGCTTTTCCCGATGGCCCAGGAAGGCAAAGCCAAACCGGTGGAGTCCAATCCGATCGATCCCGACCAGTCCCTGAGTCGGGCTCGGACCTTGGCCCACGAGGCCCAAGAGCACTATGCCAAGCTTTTGAGTCTCATGGCTACCTTCCGCGCCGCGGCGGAGATTCAAGCCGGCTTGATGGAAAAAGGCCGCGGCGAGGCGACTACGAGCTTGGAGTTGAAAGCGATCTTGGCCCAGCAGCACCGGGAATTTCTCGAGCAGCTGGCCCGGGGCCAAGCGGCCGTTGCCGAGCTGCGCGAGCTGCACTTCATCACCGCCGCCAAGCCGGCCCTTCACGAACTGGCCCAGAGCCTACGGCAAAAGATCAAGGCCCTCCATGAATCGTCTTCGGATCTGGCGGCGGGTTTTGAAATTTTGGAGAAGGGGCTGGAAAGAGGCAATATCTATGAGACCTTGAAAGTCCTTGCCAGCTGGAGCTCCCTATTCCCGGTGAACGCTTGGCCTCGGGCCGTCTTTCCCATCGATTTCGAAGCCGAGCCGGCTCAAGGGCTGAAGGTCGCGCGCCTCGCCGGCATGATGTACGGCGCGGTAGCCAAGGATGTTCTTCGCGGCGCCGGCTTGGACGCCCGCTCGCCTCGGGCCGAGGACGTCAACGAAGCCTCCGATCTCCTCGCCGATTTGTTCAAAGCCGAGGGCCGCGACTACTCGCAAATTCTGCTGCGCCAACTTTCGCCCCAAAGCCTGCGCCAAGCGCCGTTGCCGCGAGAGGTTTTGCAACACCTCGGCACTTACGAGCAGCCCTTCCAATCATGGTTCAGTCTCCATCTCCCGGCTTTGCTGCTTTTTCATCGCGGCCGAAGCGCCGAGGTGCTGGAAAAAATCAAGGCCATCGAGCTCTTCATGACTCCGGAAGATCGCCAAGCCAATCGCTTGATCCTTGATTGGCTCTCGATGGCCTTGGAAAGGGAAGGGCATCCTCGAGATTGGGCCGGCGAGCCGGTGACGCTCGACTCCGGGACCGGGCCGCTGGCGATTTTCGCCCATTCGGTCGATGTCTTTGTCCGTCACAGCACCGAGCCCGGTCCGGCGCTGCGAGCCGCTCTGGCGGCTCCACCACCGATCCGCGAGGACGTTGCCTCTCTGACCGGCGCCTTGGTCGGCGCCTATCTCGGACGCTCGGCTTTCGGCAGCGCCTGGCTTCTGCCTTCGATCCACCGGGCCTTTCCTGAAAAAAAAGTTAACTCCAAGCTCGAGGCCAGTTGGTTGTTGGATACTCGCCACATGGCTTTCGAAAATCCGGCCCAGTTGGCTTTTGACTATAGCGCCGTTCTTCGGCCGCTGGTGCGGAGCATTGGGCCGGCGAAAGGCCTTGTTCCCGAAAATCCGGTTTGGACGGCCTTCATGAGGGGTCTGGGCGAACGCCAAGCTCATTTCGAAACTTTGATGTTGGAAGCGGTGAAAATCGCCGCCCAGTTCGTCGCGGCGGATCCGGCCGCGATTCAAGGCCGGCAATATTTTCAATTTCACGATTTCTTGGACCAGGAAATGAAGAGGATCGACCCGAGCTTAAAAGATTTGCGGGGCTATATCGCCACCGCTCGAGCCCGGCTCGCCGAATTCGGTTTGCCGGGAGAGCCCCCGCTCTGGAATGAAATCGAAGCCAAGCTGCTTCGGTTCGACGAGGCCTTCGCGGCTTACGCCAAGCTTGTCGCCGCGGCCCGCCTCAACGTGGAGCGGATCGGACATTTTGCCAGTCCCGAGCAGGTCCGCGCCGAATTCCAGGAGCGGATCCTGGAGTTCGATCGGGCTTTCGGTCGGACCGGTCGCAGCGAGTCTGCGATTCGCGGCGAGTGGGTTCGCCGACTTTCGGCGACGATGGGGGTCGCGGCCAAGAAGCAAAAGATCCTCGATCTGGTGACGGGTCGGGCCGAAGCCAAAAGCCGCAAGGTTTCGCGGCGGGACCTTAAGGAATTCGAGTCGGTCCTCGACGCTTGTCCCGAATATCTCCTTTCGGATCTGGCTCACTGGTCGGAGACCGATTCGCTCTTGGCCAAGGCTTGGCTGCTGCGTTTGGGGCTCTTGCCAAAGGGCTCCTCGCTTCGGACCGATCCTGAGGTCCTTGAGACTTTAGAGGGAAAAACGGTCGAGCAGCTCCGTCCGATGGAAGTGGAGGAGGTCAAAGCGGGGATCTTCTTCCATTACACCATTCGGGGCAGTCGCCTGCTTCCCCAAACCTATCGGGCCCTCAACGCCTCCGAGAGGATGCAATGGCGGGCCAAGATCGATCAGCTGCCGCCAATTTTAGGCCGATCGCTCCTGGAGTCCGGCATCCGCGGCGAAACTATCCTGCTCTTGCTTCATGAGTTGGGGCTTTCGAGACTGGGGATTCCGCCCAAGGTGGATTAGGCCGCTTTGGCAACGACGACGGGGATCATGCCGAGGCCCGCCCGTTCTCCCAGGTTCCGTTGCCGTTCTCGGCGGCCAATTTCGAGGGAGCGGCGTACTTCTTGCGTTCGAGCTTGGACAATAGACTGTAAGCGCAGGGCACGACGAAGAGGGTGAGCAGGGTCGAGATGAAGACACCGCCAATGATGACGGTGGCCATCGGCACCCGGGTTTCGGAACCGGCGCCGAGACCCAAGGCCGGCGGGACCGCCGCGGCCAGGGTGGCGAAGGAGGTCATCAAGATCGGCCGCAGTCTTTGGGGACAAGCGGTCAGTAGGGCTTCCTTGACGTCGAGCCCTTCCTCGCGGCGCTGGTTGGCGAAGTCGACCAGCAGGATCGAATTCTTTTTCACGATACCCATCAGTAAGATCACGCCGATGAAGCTGTAGATGTTGAGCGAGAGCCCGGTGAAATAGAGGGCGAGCCAAGCGCCCGACACGCTGAAGGGCAGGGCTAGCAAGACGGTGAAGGGGTGGACGAAGCTGTTATATTGGCTGCCCAAGACCATGTAAGCGACGATGATGCCGAGCCAGAGGACGAAGAAGAGGCTTTGAAAGGATTCCTTGAAGGTCTCGGCCGAACCGCTCAGCACGATGCGGTAGCCTTCGGGCAGGGTTTCCTTGGCCAAGCGGTCGACCGTCTTGAGGGCCTCGTCCTGGGAATGTCCCGGACCGACATTGGCGAAGACGCCGATGGCCCGTTCCCGGTCCTTGCGGGTGATGGTGTTGAGGGTCTTTCGCTCGTTGACCGTCGCGACCGCGCTCAACGGCACCAGCTCGCCCCGGGAATTGCGGACGAAGAGCCGCTCGATCGCCTTGGCATCCTGACGGTAATTTTGCTCCAAGCGAATCCGGATATCGTTGCGGTGTCCGGACTCGGTAAATTTTCCGGTCTGGACCCCGCCGATCATCGCACCGACAACCCGTCCGATGTCCTCGACGCTGACCAAGCGGGCGGCGGCGGCGTCGCGGTTGGGCGTGATCTGGATTTCGGGCTGGCCGAATTTGTAATCGGTGTCGACGTCGATGAAGTGGGGATCTTTTTTCATCTTGTCCATCAAGGACTGAGAAGCCTCGGTCAGCTTATCCCAATCCGGTCCTCGGACCGTGAACTCGACCGGAAAGCCGCGCTGGGCGGTGAAACCGCGGGTTGAGAAGTCCTGGATGACGACCTTGAGGTCGGGAATCTTTTGCAACTCGGAGCGGACCTGGGTCATCAGGTCGGCTTGGCCGAGCGGCCGGCCAAGCTGGGGATCGACCGGCCGGTCTTCGGGCTCCTTCATCGTGATAAAGATGATGCCGGTGTTGACCTCGCCGCCGCCGAAACCGCCGACCGCCGCGAAGTAGCGGATCACCTCGGGATGCTTGGAAATCATCGCCTCGGCTTGGCGCAGGGCTCGGTCGGTGTAGTCGAGCGAGGAGCCGAGCGGCGTCTCGACCCGGATCAGGAACATGCTTTGGTCCTGGGCCGGCACGAACTCCTTCTTCACCTTGGGCAGAACCATGAAGGAAGCGGCGAAGAGGCCGATCGAGAGCAAGACCACGATCCAACGCCAATGGAGGCAGACCTTGAGCATTCGGCCGTAAGCCCGGTTCATCGCGCCGAAGACCCGGTCGACCAGCCGGCCGAACCAGCCTTGATCCTGACCGTGGGCGATCTTGAAGTAGGAAAGGCGCATCGGCGTCAAAGTGAGGGCCTCGAGCAGCGAGAGCGCCACCGCCACGCCCATCGTGACGCCGAACTGGAAGAAGAACTTGCCGAGGATGCCCTTCATGAAGATGACCGGGATGAAGATCGCGATGATCGAGAGAGTGGCGGCAATGGCCGCGCCGGTGATCTCCTTGGTGCCCTCGAGCGAGGCCTGGGGCGGCGGCTTGCCCATCTCCTGGTGGCGGACGATGTTCTCCAGGATCATGATCGCGTCGTCGACCACGATGCCGATGGCCAGGATGAGGCCGAGCATGGTGAAGTTATTGATGGTGAAGCCGGCGAAGAAGAGGAAAGTGAAGGCGCCGACGATCGAAAAGGGGATCGCCATCAAGACGTTGAAGGTCGAAGAAAGCGAGGCCAGGAAAAGCAGGCAGACGATGGCGGTCAGAATCGCGGCCAGGACCAACTCTTCCTTGAGCTGGGCGGTAGTCGACTTGATGAAGCGGGTCGAGTCGAAGTTGACGGCCAGCTTCAGCCCTTCGGGCAGGGTCGGGTTGAGCTCGTCCATCCGTTTCTTCACCGCGTCGGCCACCGCCACCGCGTTGGATCCGCGCTGCTTCTTGATGCCGAGGCCGATGGCGGTCCGGCCGTTGACCCGGCTGATCCGGCGGACGTCGTCCAAGCCGGCCTCGATCCGGGCCACGTCCTTCATGAAGATCGGCTTGTAGATCGGGGCCCCGCCCCGGGTGGTGATCGCGATCTTCTCGAACTCCTCGGGCTTGAAGACCTCGCCCATCTAGCGGAGGTTGTATTCCTTGTCGCTGGTCTCGATCCGGCCGGCCGGAATCTCGCGGTGCTCGCGCTGGACGGCGTCGATGACGTCTTGGACCGTCAGTTCCCAGGCGTCGAGCTTCTTGGGATCGACCCAAATTCGGAGATTGGGCTCGACGAAACCGCTCAACAGGACCTCGCCGACGCCGCTGACCGTCTGCATCTTGTCCTTCACCTGGTCCCGGGCATATTCCATCATGTAGCGCAGCGGCTTGTCGCCGGAGAGCGAGATCCACATGATCGGCTGGTCCTCGGGGTTGGTCTTGGTCACGATCGGCGGGTCGATCTCCTCGGGCAGCCGGCTCTGGGCTTGGGCGATCTTGGTCTGGACTTCCTGGAGCGCGACGTC
>JBIOXX010000297.1:0-2858 GCA_044869875.1 bacterium
AAAGTTTTGGGAGATTTGTCGATTTTATTGATATTTTGTTGCTTAAATAATTTCTAGCTCCGGATAAATGCTCCTGTTTTGAAAGTAAATTTCATTGAATTGGATCAATGATGATGGCCGCCTTCGGTGCTCCCCAGGACAAAGGCTCCCGCCAAATTCTCCGAGATTTGCTGGGCGAGGCTGGAGTTTTCGGCCGCCGAGATCGTGACCAGGGCATCGCCTTGGCAAAGACCGCCCAAATCGACTCCGGCGAAGACCGCGTTGGGATCGACTTCGACCAGGACTTCGGCCTCCTCTTCGGCGACGACGGTCACCGCATTGCCTTCCGGCTCGACCTCGATGATCTCGCCGTCGGCGGCCAGGGCCACCTGGACGGTGCAAGCGTTACTGCCGTTAACCGCTTCGGCTTCCAAAAAGACCGAAACCAAGGTCAAGGTTACCGCGTCGTATTCGCCCGCCGGGACCTCTTCGATCTCCACCACGTCGGCCGCTTCTTCGTCGGAAAAGTCAGCGTCAAATAGGGCTTGAGTTTCAACATCGCCGAGCGAGATCGCCGAGAAGGCCAAGGCGAAATGGCCGAAGGTCAGGCGGTAGCCGTCGTTGGTGAGATAGATCTCCCCTGCTTCAAGGCCATGCAGTTGAAGCGACAAGCCGGCGAGGCCGTTTTCCTCCTCGGGGCCCTTGCCGGGGCCGGCGGCGCAGCCCAAGGCCGAGGCCAAGGCCACTATCAAAAACAAAGTCGAAATTTTTTTCATGGAATCCTCCGTAGCTGAATGGACAAAAATCATCGCAACACTAGGCAATCCGAAACCGGCGTGTCGGCGGGGAGCCCCTCCAGAGCGACGGTGGCCGGCGTCACGATCGCGTCATGACTTTGAGTATGGTGGACAGCGACTCCGTCGACGTGGTGCTCATGGCCGCTTTCATCGTGCATCGAGCCGCGCAACAAGATACAACCGGCGCGGCCTTCGCGGAAAGCCCGTCGCAACGGCGCCTGAGGACTGTTCAGCGCCGCCCGATATAGGGTGTAGGCCTCCATCAGGTCCATCAAGTCGCCGAGCCCGTCGAACTCGCAGGGCCGGCCCGAATAAAGATAGGTCTGCAGCCCCTCCAGAGCCGCGAGCTTTCGACTCAAGTCGGGATCGCGGGCCACCATGCCAAATTCACTATGTTCGCTCAAGTTGGGAAAGAGACCGAAGATCGAGGGCTGGACCCTCGCGTCGGAAACTACGACTTGATCGCCTTCGACGCGACAGCTGGCACCGCGCAGCAAGTCATGGAGGCGACAGAACTCGGCGCGAGGATCTTGAATCGCGAAACGCTCGGGGCGAGGCGCTTCGGGGCGGCAACGGCCGGGAGCAATCGCTGGGATGGCTGAAGCGTGGGGCCGTGACAAGGGGACTTGCAGCAGCAGCGGCCGCGGCGCGCTTGGCGCCAAAGCTGATGGCGCTTCGTTCGGTTGCGTCGAAGCCGATTGGGAGCTGGGAATATTTTCTTCTCGCCGGCTGCAGCCGACCAAGAGCGCCGCGGCTGCGACACCAAGTATAATGGGTAACATGCTTTCTCCTTTTAACCGTAAACTTGCATCATCGGCTCGGCCAATTCCTCGGGCTCTTCGCCCTGATCGTTGAAATCCGAGTCCCGTTTAGCGCGGAGGGCAGGCGAAACTTCCTCCTTCTTTCGGGTTCGCTCCTTTTCCTTGCGCCGCTTCTCCTCGGCCGCGACCAAGGCCGCCAATTGCTCGAGCAGCGCCTTGTCCAAAGCCAATGCTTCCTTGGCCGGCTTGGCCTTGAGCAATTGTAGGAATTGAAGCAGGGCCTTTTCGAAGCGCTGCAACAGGCTCGAAGACAAAGGCCTAGCCCCCGCCGCCGGCGCAAAAAGCGGAGCTCCTAATAAAAGCCCGAGGCCGTGGAACGGCAAGGCGGCGCCGCTCCGGCTTGCCGCGAGATTGGCAGAAATTGCTTGGCCGAACAGAACCTGAAGGGCCTGGGCAAAGCCAGCGGCCGGCAGCTTGGACAGAAGCTGGGGCAGCAAAGTTCCGGAGGGACCCATGAGCTGCTGGACCAAGCTTTTCAAAGTCGGCGGAAGGCTCGCGAGAAGTTCGGGCGAAATCGCCGCTTCTTGAAGCAGAACCGCGAGAGCCTCGGCCGCTTCCGGCGGGAATTTTTGCAAGCCAGTCTCTTGGCGCCCGGCTTCTTGGAGGGCGGCTTGAAGCTTGGCCAGGGCTTGAAGAATCGGTTGATGCTCGGGCCCGGTTTCGGGACTCCGCGCCTTAGAGCTCGGGCCGGTGTGTTCGGGTCCGCCCGACTCCCGAGCCGCCGATTCCGATCCAGCCGGCTGGCGAGAAGCGGCTTGATCGGACTGAGGCCGAGCTTGGCGCATCGCCTGCCGACTGGCTTCGGCGAAAGCCGAAGTGCCATTTGAAAAAGCAGCGACCGCCGCGGAGAAGATCCGAGCCAGCCCCGAAAAGTCGCGGGCGCTGGAAGCCATCGCCTCTCGATTCGGTCCGCGATTTTCGGTGCCGGTCGAAGGCTGCCGATTCTCCGGTGAATTGGGCCGGGCCGCGCCCGGCTCACGGCCTTGAGCCCGGGGCTCGCCGCGTGGCGGCGGCTGGGGCTGAGCGGTCTCGGGTCTCTGGCCGGAGGTGAGCTGGGCGGTTTCTCTGGCGGCCTGATGGAATTCCTCCAAGGTCGCTCGGCCCCGCGCCTCTTGGCGATCCTGCATGTGATGCAGGTGCTCTTCGGGACTCTCATGGGCGTGATCGTGCCCATGGTTGTGAACGTGACCTTCAGTTTCGGCGCCATGGTTATGGCCGTCGCCGACGAAATGGCCCGGAGGCAATACTTGCGGTGGAGTCA
>JBIOXX010000298.1:0-7383 GCA_044869875.1 bacterium
GAGCGCTGTCCGATTGGAAGAACACACTGGGCAAGATCTTGGATGCGATGAAGTCCTATCAAAGCCAAATCCTCAATTAATGCCGGCGAGCGATGGTTGACTTAACAGTTCGCGTTCTTCACTAGATAGACGCATTTAACGGAAAGATTCTGAAAAAATATAATAATAACAAATATTTAAGTGTGGCACGGTAATTGTAATTAGATAAGCCCATGCCTGGACCAAGCCGGGGAGCTTCGCGCTCTCGAATCATTGAAGTTGCCGAAAGAGAGATTAGCCGAGACCTGCGGCCCTCGAAAGGCATCACCAGTTTCCATCCTTCGGGTCCCGCCGAGTCGGGGCTGGCCCGCAAGGCATGGGAGCTAAGAGCCCAGCAAAGTCGCTTCGGCGAAGCCGGCGGCGCCTTTCGCTTGTCGCGATTGTGGACCGGCGTTTTCAAAGGCGCGATCGAGGCCTTTCGCGAAGCCTATCGGCGCTGGTCTTTGGGTCCGCCCGGTTTTTTGCTGATGGGCGCTTCGTTTCTACTGACCGATGGCTCGCTCTCTTTCCAAGCCGAAAACTCGCTGGACCGAACTTATCCCATCAAGGAAGGTCGGTTCTTCAACTTGGACGAATCGATGCTGCCTTTTCGCTGGCCTCATTGGACTAAAGGCGATCTGCCGGCAGTTTCTATGCGCGTCGGTCCGGCCGGAGTCGACTTCTTTAATCCTCGCGGAGCCGAAATTTGGATTCGAAAAGAAGGCGAGCTTCGAAGACTAGAGGAATGGGATGAGGCCTTGCTCCAACATGGGGATATATTCATCTTAGGCGAAAAACCCCTCTTCATGGATCGGAACGGTTTTGCACGGGACCGAAGCACGGTTTTCCGAGTTGAGCATACCTTGGATGGCTGGAGCGTTCGGGAACTGGCCCACGCCGAGGAAAAAATCGAAGATTACCACATCGAGCGCGTTGCCCGGGGCTTGGGCATCGCCAACAAGCTCGCCCGAGAAATGCTCGAGCCCTTTCACCGTGAACTGGATCGGTCCGGTTGGACCCAGGAGCAAAAGGTGGCTTTTCTGGCCAAGGATTTTATGGACCCCGAGTATTTTGAAATGTTGGCTCGAATGGGGTTCAATGTCATTCCGGTCTACCAATCGATGGAGGATATGCTCCGGCTCCTTCGGGAAGACTCTTGGTCGCCGGCCGATACCTATCGGATCATGAAGGCCATTGTGGATGAAGGCCCGGGGTTTGAACCGGCCGGATTCACCGAGCGAATTGCCGTTCAAAGCATCGGAGCCTTGCGAGAAATGGGATTCGAGACCGGCGAGATCGCTCAATGGACGGCGAAAATCATGAGGGGCCGGAGCGACTTCGACGACTTCTTTTCGGATTTCCCGGCAGCCTTGAAGGCCTTGATCGATTTGGGAGTCGAGCAAGCCGCGGCGGCCCCGCTCTTGATCGAGACTTTTCAGCTCCTTCGGGGCCAGGAATATTCGCCCGAAGCTTTGGCGGCCGTCCACACCCTGGTGCGATTTTCCCAATTCGAAGCCGGCCAAATCCTCAGCTTGATTCGGACGCTTGTCGAATTCTTCAACTATGCCGCGAAGCGAGACGAAGGATTGGCCAAGGCTTTGGCCGAGCCCGACGCCCCTCAATTTTCGGCCGATCTGTGGGAGGATCCCAATATCGCCGTTCTGTTCTTGGAAACGGCGGCGAGATTCGGCGCCTTCCTTCGCCAATTCGAGATTCCCTCCCCGACTCGGTTGAGGCTGATTGAGGAGATGATCAAGACCTATGAGGACGGCGCCGTTTCGTCGATGCGAAATCTCATGCAGGCGACCTATTGGGACTATTTTTCGGATTGGAGAGTGACTCTGAACGAGCTCTTCGAAGAGCTGAAGTCCGACCGGGAGGACCGGGGCAACTAGCGAACTTCCTCAGGCAGGCTTCGCTTTCCCATCCTTCGCAAAATAATGGCCTGCCGTCCTTTTGCCCGACGGGGGTTGTGCCGGGTCAAGTAGACCGGGTTGGGCAGGATGGCGGCTAAATAGGCCGCTTCCGAGGCGCTGAGCTGGTCGGCGCCTTTTCGAAAATAAAGTTGGCTGGCGTTCTCGGCCCCGTAAACTCCATCTCCCCATTCGACGACGTTAAGATAAAGCTCGAGGATCCGCTCCTTGGGCAATTTGTGCTCCAAGTCCAGGGTGAGCAGGATTTCGTTGAGCTTGCGCAGCGGGTTGCGGGCCCGGGAGAAGTAAAGGTTTTTGACCAGCTGCATGCTGATCGTCGAGCCGCCGCGGGCGATGCGCTCCTTTTTGAGATTGAGCGCCCAACTTTTTTTCAACTCGCTATAGTCGATGCCTTCATGAATGAAAAAGGCATCGTCTTCCGACACCAGAACCGCCCGCTTCAGCGAATCCGATATCTGGCCCAGATGGCGCCAGGTGAAATCGGCCGGCTTCCGGCTCAGCAAGCTCTCGCGCCGAGTGAAGGCGGTCGAGGCGGGATCGTGGTTGCGGAGCCAGGAGTTTTCCAGCAATCCGCAAAGCAGGACGATGGCCTCGACGCCGATGATGAGAGCCAGGGTATAGGCGATGCCCCGCAGCCATGGATTTCGGGATTTGCTCTTTCCCATGCCGCGGTTCTATAAACCAGCGATGCCCGCCAAACAACCCTCTAGCGCAAGAAGCCTGGCCCTTCGGACCCTCCGCGAAGTGGCCCAAGGCGGTTTTGCCTCCGATGCCATCGACCAAATCTTGCGCAAACATCCCCTGGTCGAGGCCGAGCGGGGCCTTTTCACCCAATTGGTCTACGGCGTCCTCCGGGAGCGCGGTTTCTTGGACCAAGTGCTGGCGCGCTACGTCTCGAAGGCCAGTACGCCCGAAGCCCTGCTCGATCTGCTGCGCCTCGCCGCCTACCAATGCCTGAGCCTCGACAAGGTTCCGGACTACGCGGCGGTGAACGAGGCGGTGGAGCTGGCCAAGCTCAAATACGGACCCGGCGCCGGCCGCTTGGTCAACGCGGTCTTGCGGCGCTTGCTTCGCGAACAGGCTGAATTCGGCGTCAAGCTGGCCGCCGCCCGGCTGGAATCCTATCCCGAATGGATGCTCCGCCGTTGGCGGAAACGCTATCCCAAGGAAAAGCTGCAGAGGATGCTGGAGTATTTCGCGGCGCCGGCCCCGCTTTGGGCGCGAGTCAATCCGCTGAAATCGAGCGAAGCCGAGGGACCGTTCGGCGAGAGTCTCGTCGATCTTGGCGGCTACGAGCGCGATCTTTGGTTAAAGTGGATGGAAGCCGGCAGGATTTCGATTCAAGACCGTCACTCCTATCAAGTGGCGAGGGCCGTCGAGCCGAAGAGCGGTGAAATCATCCTCGACGCCTGCGCCGGCCACGGCGGCAAGAGCAGCGCCCTGGCCGAGGCCGCGCCCGACGCAGTGCTTTATGTCCACGAGCCTTCGCAAGAGAGGCTCCGCCAGCTCGCTGAAAATTTCAACCGACTCGGTCTTTCCCAACCCGAGCTGGTGTCGAGCTCTCAGTCCGCCGCCGATCGAGGCTTGACCTTCGACGCCATCTTGATCGACGCCCCTTGCTCGGGAATGGGAACCCTCGGCCGGAAACCTGAGATCCGTTGGCGGCTGAAGCCGGCCGACCTCGGGCGACTCGCCGCCAAACAGCGGACCATCCTGGAGGAGTGGATGCCCTATTTAAAAGTTGAAGGCCGTATCATCTATGCCGTCTGCTCGTTGGAGCCCGAAGAGGGCTGTGAAAACGTCGCCGCTTTTCTCACCGCCCACTCCTGTTTTCGCTTGGAAGAAGAGAGGGAGCTATTTCCCGAGTCTGGAGCCGGCGACGGCTTTTATGTCGCGCGCCTTGCCAGGGGGAAATGAATCATTATATTAAAGATTGAATATGCCCGAAAAAGACTATTACCAGATCCTCGGCGTGTCCCCGAGCGCCAACGATGCCGAGATCAAGAAGGCCTACCGCAAGCTCGCCAAACAGCATCACCCCGACGTCAACAAGGGCGACAAAAGCGCCGAGGATCGCTTCAAGGACATTTCCGCCGCCTACGACACCCTGAGCGACAAGAAGAAGCGCCAGGAATACGACATGATGCGCACCTACGGAGGCGGCGGTTTCAGCGGGATGGGCGGGGAGTCCCGGGGTTTTCGCGGTCGGCCCGACGGTGGCTTCGATTTTTCGACCTTCAGCGGGCCCGGCGGAGCCAGCGCCGGCCAGCAGGGTAACATTCATTTCGAGTATGGCGACTTGGGCGATCTCTTCGGTGACATCTTCGGCGGCGGCGTCAAAGGCGGGCCTCGCAGCAGCGGCGGCGCCGGTTTCGGGACTCGTCCCCGCAGCGCCCCGACCCGTGGCGCCGACCGTACCTATTCGATGGAGATCGACTTTCTGGATTCGGTCCGCGGGATGACGACCAAGATCGGTTTCGAGAGCGGACCCGGCAAGGCCGAGAAGATCAACGTCAAGATCCCGGCCGGTGTCAAGACCGGCTCCAAAATCCGCTTGGCCGGAAAGGGCGATCCTTCGCCGGGCGGCGGTCCGAGCGGCGATCTTTTCATTGAAGTCAAGGTTCGGCCCCATCCATATTTTTCGCGCGAAGGCGACGACATCTACCTCCAGTTGCCGATCACGATCGGCGAGGCCGTTAACGGCGCCCAGATCGAGGTGCCGACCGTCGACGGCAAGCTGAAGATGAAAATCCCGGCCGGCACTCAGGGCGGCCAAAAATTTCGGCTGAAAGGGAAGGGCGTGATTCATCGCCACGACGAGGGCCATGGCGATGAGTATGTCGTGGTTCAACTCCAGCTTCCGCCGGAGCTCGACAAGGAAAGCCGCAACTTGATCGAGGAGTTTTCGAAAAGAAGTTCTTACAATCCGAGGGAGAAACTGTTTTAGTAATCAAGCGGGCAAAAGGCGACTTAATGTCGCCAGGCAAACCGCGCGATAGTGTCCTAGACTTCGAGGGAGGTTAGAGCCTCGAGGTCCAATATGAAAAACCCCCTTAAATTAACTGGCATTTTCGTCTTTTTCTTCACCCTATTATTTAATTTTTCGGCTCAGGCTTTGACGCTCGTCGAAGTCCCCGGGTCTTCTTTGCCGAACTTGCTCGGCAAGCCGGTGGCCGCGATTCGGGTCGTCGCTTCCGACGGAAATGGAGGATTGAAGCCGATCCCCTTCCAGATCGACGAGCGGCGTGGCGCCAACGGTCCCTGGATCTTGGACCAGGAAGCGGCCAGCGCCGGTGCCGGAACCTTTGACGCTTTTGACGTCCTGCTCTTCGCTTCCGACGACGCCGCCGTGGCCATCGATTCTTCCAAAAGCCTACCGGCTTCGGTGGGTCACCGCATCGTCTTTGAGGACAAGTCGGTCGTGGCTTATTTGGCGGAGCCGAATGCTCCTCGCGCCGAGAAAGTTTACATCAAGTATATCCCCGTCGAGGATCGAGTCAGCACGGCTTTCTATGAAGCCGCCTTTCGTCCCCGCCAACCCTTGGTTCAAGACATCTTGATTCCTCAGAACGGATCGACTCGCGCCGATCTGCTCGACCGGTTCAAGGTTCGCTTCAATTTGGCGATTAAAAATTTCTTCGATTTCAAGGTCAGCGAGGCCGACGTTGACGCCCGCTTGGCGGGCACCCGGGTCGGCCCCCTGCGAGTTCTTCGAAGGATCGTCTCGTCGAAGAAATTGGGGCCGATTAAGCTGATTCCCACCGCCACCACCGACTTTTACTTCTACCCCGACTGGATGGAAGTCCCGACCAAAATCCAGAATCCGGTCGATGGGCCGAAATTCCTGGACAGTAAAACCGAGGGGCTCAGCGGCTATGATTTTTCACGTTCGGTTTACGGCAGCGTGATTCGGAGCAGCCTCAACGGCGATACCTTTACCTTGGACGGCAAATCGGAATCCCTTGCCGCCGGCGCCGGCCAAGCTTTGGATTGGTGGTCGCTTAGCGGGCCGGCCGGCTCCTTCGTCGTCGGCATTCAGAACGATCCCCAATTGAGCCGCTTGGGCATCCAGCCGATCCTTAAGGTGATCGACGACGCCAATCTCTCGGCGCCGCCCGAAGGCGAGGCCGGCGAAAGCTTCGTCGGCTTCGACCTGCCTTACGCCAAGATCCCCAAGGGATCTTACTGGATCAAGGTGAAGCAGGTTTTTCCTTACCGCTTCCAGGCCGGGCAGGAAGCCAATTACCTTCAAAACGCAAAAACCGCTGCGCCTAAAGCGGTGGAAGCACTATAATCTTGGATCAAGGTGTCATCCTGAGCGAAGCGAAGGATGACAGGTCATTCATGCTACCTAATATCTTCTCCGGCGTTTCGGTCCTCGATTTTTCCCGCTTGCTCCCCGGTCCCTTTGCCAGCGGGCTTCTCGCCCGTTTGGGCGCGGAGGTCACCTGCATCCTGCCGCCGCAGAAGGACGACGTGCTCGGCGACTACAGCCCCTTCGCGGCCCTTCGCGAGGGCAAGCGCTTCGTCACTCTCGATTTAAAATCCGAAGATGGCTTGGCTGAGGCCCGGCGCCTGGTTGCCGGCTCTTCGATCTTGTTGGAGGGCTTTCGTCCCGGCACGATGGAGCGCTTGGGCTTGGGCTTTGAGAGCTTGAAAGAACTCAATCCCGATCTGCTCTACGTCAGCTTGGTCGGTTATCCGGCCGATCATCCCAAATACCTCGCCGGCGGCCACGATCTCAATTTCCTGGTCGACTCCGGGATTTACCGCTTGCTCTACGAGGAAGGTGGCGAGCAACTGCCGGCGCTGCAAATTGCCGACGTGATGGGCGGTTTCTACGCCGCCTTTCAAGTTTTAGCGGCCTGGATCGATCGAATAAAGAAGCCAGGCCCACGGCGCTTGGAAGTCTCGGTGATGGAGAGCTTGGCCTTGATGCAGGAATACCGAAACGATGAGGCGGCCGCCGGAATCTTGCCGATGTTGACCGGCGGGTTGGCCCGCTACCGAATCTACAAGACTAAGGACGGCCAATCGGTGGCTGTCGCCGGTTTGGAGCCGAAATTCCACGCGGCCTTGCTCGAAACTTTGAAGATCGAGCCTAAATCCGGCGAAAGCCAAGCCGAATTGGCTGGCCGAATCCAAACCGCCTTCGCCGGCCGCAACGCCGAGGAGTGGGGCCGGCTGTTCGCGAAAGTCGATGCCTGCCTCAGCTTTTTCTAGCCAAAAGACCTTTCGCTGACGACAATCAAGTATGGCTCGTTCCTGGCATGACCTCGGCCCGGCCGAGGAACTCAAAGATCCACCGCTCCGCGAAATCAAGCTCGGCGAGCTGACCCTGGCTCTTTGCTACCGCGAGGGCGAGTTCTCGGCCCTCGGCGGCGTTTGCCCCCATGCCGGCGGTCCCTTGGGGAAAGGGACGCTTCGGGAG
>JBIOXX010000299.1:0-5870 GCA_044869875.1 bacterium
CAATAAAATAGCGACGAGAATCCAGTTCTTCATTCGAAAGGCAAATGACTCCATGCGATGTCGTTGAAAGTCAGGGAAAGCGGGATCAGCCAAGCCAACCAGATCGGCAAAGTCGCTCCCAAGGCGAGCCACCATTTCTCGCGCGGGCCGCTCTCTTGCCCGCGGTAAGCCAGCAAGCAAAACAAAGCGGCACAGAAACCGCAGCCGAGCGAAGGACCAATCGCTTGCCATCGATGGACGAAGAAGTAGAGGCCTTCGAAAATGCCGAAAGGCAGGTAGTCGAGAATCCACCAGGCTTTCCCGAAGAAAGGAAAGCCGGTGAACTGAACCAAGATAAGGTAGAGAGTCCAGCTCGCGTAAACGCCGGCAAGATACCGCAAGCTACCGAGTCGGGTTTCCGGCCAAAGAATCCGCAGAAAACTATATGCCAATAGGATTGGAGGAATGGTCAGGAAGAAATCGAAAGCCGCGCCGATGAGATACCCGCCGGTGAGCACCATCAACAAGCCGTCGACCGTGAATTTCGACAAGCCGCTCAGCGCCGCGGCCTTGTAAGCCATGGCGCAGACCAAGCCGGATACAAGAATTGCCAGGAAGAGCTTCATCTTTCAAAAAATCGCAGCCTGAGATGAAAGAAAGATGAATTGAAGATGAATTATTCGTGAGAACCGCCCAAAGCTTCGGCATAGGCCTTTTTAAAACCGACTTCCTGCGCCATTGTCCTTCAAATCCAGTGATCCTCAGCCGGGAAATTGGGCGAAGTAAGGCTCGGCCTCCCGCAGCACCCGGGCGTAAGAAGGCCGCTCGATCAAGCGTTGGAAATAAGCCGTGAGATTTTTGTGGCATTCGAAGGGAAGCACTTTATTCGCATAGAAGAGCGGCGGCCCGGCCGAGCAATCGACCAAGGTGAAATCCTCGCCCATCGCCCAGGTTTTCGAAGCCAGCTCTCGATCCAGCAATCGGTAGACTGTTTGAATGGTCTGCTTGGCCTGCTCGACGCCAAAAGGATCGTTCTTCCCGGCCGGACGGAGATTATCGAGAACAACCTTCTGCATGCTCTGATGGAGATACAAATCGAGCAGGCGGTCGCGCAGCCGCACTTCGAGCTGGCGCTCGGGATCATCGGGGATGAATCGGACTTTCCCGGGATAATGCCGATCCAGGTATTCGATGATGATCGAGGATTCGTTAACCGTGCGTTGGTTCTTCTCGTCGCGAAGCGTTGGGATTTTGCCGAAGGGCGAGAGCTTGAGGTATTCTTGGCGCTCGCTAGGGTTACCAAGGTTGACGAGCTTGGTCTCAAAGGGCGTGTCGTTTTCGTAAAGGGCGATGAGAACTTTATGGCAGAAGGAGGAAAGAGGATGGATGTAAAGCGTCAGGCTCATGCCATTTCATCCCCCGGTCCCAAAATTTTCGCAAGGCCATTTGAGATCCTCCATGAAGCCATTTCTCATATCACCAACCTGGGAATTTTGGGGCTTTGGGGGGATTTGGCGCCGGGGCAGTTTAAATAGTTTAAATGGGAACCGAAGCAATTTTTCGTTGCCGGAATGGCTACTTGCTCCTACCATCCCTCCAAGCTCTTCATGGGGCCTACAGGGAGGTAATCCATGATTTTCCAAAGAAAAATTTGGTTTTTTCTTTTGGCTTTCCTATCGGTTTCAGCTCTCCAACCCGCTTGGACTCGGGCTGCCACCTTTTGCGTCAACGAACAAGCCGACGACGGCACTGGAAACGCCGGGGATTGTCCCGACGCCGCCTGCACCGGGTCGGCCGGCACCTGTTCGCTGCGCGACGCCGTCGAGAACGCCAACCTCAATGCCGACTCCGACACGATCACCTTTTCTTCCACGATCACGTCGCCGTTGACGATCGTGGCCGGCGATTCCTTCGGCCTGCCAACAATATTCTTTCCCGTCGCCATCGTCGGTCCCGGCGCCGACGCCTTAACGGTGAGCATCGACGGCGGAAGCAATACCGTCTTCTGGTTCGACGCCGAGGAGCAACCCCGAAGCTATTCGGTTTCCGGAATGACGATAACCCAAGTCGGCAACTCCGGATTTTTCGCCGATAAAATCATCCAGCATCGCGGCACCTTGACCATATCCGACAGCGTCATTACCGGCCGGGGACGCGGCATCAGCTGTTTCGGCGAAGAGCTGACGATTAACAACAGCACGATCTCGGGCAACGTCACCGCGCCCGGCGACGACGGCACCGGCGCCGGCATGAACTTCGGAGGCGGCGTCGACAACGGCATCCTCACGATCAACAACAGCACCTTCTCAGACAACCAGAAGCTCAACACCAGCGGCAACGACGCCGACGAAGGCGGCGGAGCCATCGGCATCTTCGACGGATCGAGCCTCTTCGCGGGCGACGACTTCAACATCACCCTGACCAACGTGACGATCAGCGGCAACCGGACCAACGAGAACGGTGGCGGCATTTGGATTTCCGACGACTGCGCCGAATGCACCTTCGATGCGGTCATTCACGCCACCCTCACCAACGTCACCATCGCCGGCAACGATGCCGACGTTAACGGTGACGGCGGCGAGGGCGGCGGGATCTTCGTCTCCTTGAGCAATTCCGGAGCCTCGGTGGCCATCAACAATGCCCTGATCGCCGACAATGAAACCGGAGGTGCCGGTGCTTCCGATTGCTCGGTCGACGGGATCACCCTAAGCTCCAACGGTTTCAACCTGGTGACCGATGCGACCGATTGCGCCGGTCTCTCCGGCTCCGACATCACCAACCAAGATCCGCTCTTGGCGGCTTTGGCCTTGAACGCTCCGGGCACGACCGAGACCCAGGCTCTGGATGCAAATAGCCCGGCCATCAACGCCGGCGACGACGCCGATTGTCCCGATACAGACCAGCGCGGCGTTCCCCGGCCCCAGGGCAGCGCTTGTGACATCGGAGCCTATGAAGCGGTGGTCTGCGGCGACGGCACCGTAGGCCCGGGCGAAGAATGCGAACCCGGTTCGGAATGCTGCACCGACGAGTGCCTCTTCGCCGACGCCGGCACCAGCTGCGACGACGGAGATCCCGGCACCATCGACGATACATGCGACAGCTCCGGCGTCTGTGAGGGAATCCCCGATGGCAATGGAGACCTCGACGGCGGCGGCTGTTCGCTCAGCCCCCGGTCGTACCATGCTTCGCTATTCAGCTTGAGCGCGATACTCTCGGTCATGGTTGGGTTGGCTCTTCATCGCAAGAGAGTGAGCTCTCGCTAGATGCAAATCCTGCGAACAGTGGGCTGGCTCCTTTTGGTCGCCACCGCCTCTTTCCAAGTCGGTGCGACCGAACCTCCAGCGGGAAAGCCCATTACCGTCACCGGAATCGCCCAAAATGCGAAACTGGGAGCGATCGTTCTCTCCGAGGACAAAACGACCTACTACCTCAAAGATAAAAGTTCCTGGGATCCGGAGCTCTTGAATAAAAAAGTCCGGGTGACCGGAACTCTCCAGAAGTTCGAGCTTCCAGTGGCTGTTAAAAAGAATGGGGAGTGGAGCGCCGGCGTCACCGAGCCCGAGTCGGCCTATCGCTTGGAGAATTTTAAGTGGATGCCGGAGTAGCCCAAGCCTCGTAGCCGCCGATCAGGCTATGGACGTCGGTGAATCCGCGCTCTTGGAAATAGGCCGCCGCGCCCTGGCTGGAATTGCCGTGGTAACAACAGACAATCGTGCGCTTGCCTTTGTCGGCCTGGCCGATGAATTCCTCGACATTGCCGTCGTTCAGCGGGATCGCGCCGGGGATGTGCCCGCGCTGGTAGGAGCTGGGATCGCGGATGTCGACGAAGACCGCCGACCCATCTTCAAGATGGGATTTGGCCTCGGAAACCGAAATTTGTTGGATGCCGGCCATGATTATCTCTGGAAAGGCAGCTCGCCCAAATAGTCTTTCTTGCCGACGTCGACGCCGTTATTCCGCAGGATCGAGTAAGCGGTGGTGACGTGGAAATAAAGGTTGGGCAGGACATGGCACTGGGCATAATCCAGTCCGCTCAGCCACTTCCCTTCCCAGCGCGGGGTCGTCACCTGCTTGGCTTCGGCCCCTTGGTAGTCGGCCTCGTTGAGCGAATTCAAATATTTGAGCGTGTCTTGGATGCGGGCCTGCAATTCGGGCAGAGTCTTTTCGGAGTCATCGTGGGCCGGGGCCGGCTTGCCGGTCAGCCGGACTGCCGCCAGCTTGGCGGTGTCGCAGGCGACCTGGACCTGCTTGATCAGGTTGAATTGATCCGGCGCCAGCCGCGAGTTGAGCAAGACCTCGACGTCGAATTTCTTGGCTTCGGCGTGGGCCGCGCCTTTCTGGAGGATCTTGCTAAGACTGTTCAGGGCTTTGAGGGAAGCGGGATGAGTCAGTTGGTAGATCATGGCAATTCATTTCTCCTTCGAATGAGGAACGATAACATAAGGGCCACGGCGAACAATCCCCAAACCGCTCCGGTCGCCGCCTCTCTTCCCCCATTCAGCTGACATCCGCCACCGGAAATAATGGCCGGAACGCCGCCGGCCACTGTCGTGGTGACGCTGGAGCTATCGTTGTCTGGGTTGGGATCGGGAATTCCGCTGCTGACGGTCGCCGTATTGGTCAGGGTGCCGGATTGCTGGGCCAGGACCACCAAGGTCATCGTGGCCGAGGCGCCATCGGCCAAGTCGCCGAGCTCGCAGACGACTTCGGCCGCTTCGCTGCAGGAGCCTTGGCTCGCGGTTGCCGATTGCAAGACAAGTCCGCTCGGCAAGGCATCGACCACTTGCACTCCCCCCGTCGCGTAGGGACCCAGATTGGTGACGATGAGAGTGTAAGTTAGCTCCTCCCCGACATTGACGTTTGCCGAGGAAGCGGTTTTCACTAAGTCCAAGTCAGCCGAAGCCTCATAGGCCCCGATGTCCACCGAGCCGCCCACGACTCTGGGAAGATCATCGGCATCGACGGTCGGAAGGCCGTTGGGCGGAGTCGTCGTTCCGGCATCGATCAGCGGAGAGCCCGACAGAAGTCGGTAGTTGGCGGCAGCAGGATCGATGAAAAGCGGGTCGACGAAGATCGTGCCGGGGCCCTCGACGAGTCCAACATTGGCTTGGTTATTGAAAAAATTATTAAATCCGTTGTTGATGGTCAGACCAGCGGCGGTGCCGTTGACCAGAAACCCCTCGCCGTCGGCGTTGCTCACCGTGTTGTTGAAAAGGTTGAATTCGATGGTGCTGGTGCCTTCGGTGTCTCGGACCTCGATGCCCGGGCCGGTAGCGAAGTCATCGAAAGTATTGTTGGTGGCATTAAGCACCAGGGTGGAAGTGTCTCGAGTGAGAACGAACATCCCGGCGTTCGCCCCGCAATTGCAAGCCGCGACCTGATACACCACGTTATTGAACAGATTCATGACGAGGTTTTCGGCGCCACCGATGATGAGCTCGATGCCTTCGTGGCTATTACTGGGTTCGGTCGTGGTAAGAAGGTTGCCCTGCAGGGTGATTTCAATGTCACCGCCGGCGCCGCCGGTAAAATGCGAAACCGGCTGACCGGGGCTGGCGATAAAATTATTCGTCAGCACGATGGTCGAGGAGGTCCGCACCAAGTCTAAATCGACTCCAACGTCGTTATTGCTGTCGACGTTTTGAACAACGCGAGATCCGGTCATCTCAAATCGATGCCCCGAATCGTTAAAATATCGCACGTGAATCCGACCGCCATCGAAATTTAGGTCATTGAACACCACCGATACGCTACCACCGCCCACTCCGGCGTCCTGGACCACCATGTCGTTGGGCTGAGTAATATCGGGATTTCCGATTAAAGGCGTAAAGCCGACGGCCGGCCTCAAGGTCAGGCTGTTGGCGATGGTGATGTTTTCATCGATTCGGTTG
>JBIOXX010000300.1:0-18113 GCA_044869875.1 bacterium
GCGCTTTCAGGAAGCTTCCCTTGGCCCGCACCAATCCACCTTGAGAGTTGAAATCTTCGCCGACTATCCGACGGAAACCCTGCAGGGTCTGTTGCAAAACTTCGGCCCGAGCCTGGAACACCGTCGACGAATTAGGCTCCTGCAACCATCGGGGACTGTTCGCCAGCGATTCCTCCATCATCGACCGGAACATCTTCATGCCGAAATTCTCGACCGACGAAACGTTGATATCAGCCAAAGCATCGAGGAAATCTTCGCGAATCGGCCCCTCCGGCAATCGCTCCTGACCTCGATCGTAAAGCCAACCGGCGGTGTGCGGATATTGTTCGGGCATTTGGGCGATGACCCCGGCATGGAACAGCGAATCATGGGCCGAAAAGCTGAAAGGATGGACTCCTCCGATGGTGTGGGCCATGTGTAGGATTTGCCGGGTCAACCCTATCGGCGAAACGCTCCGGCGGCGCAGCTCCATGACGGTATCCCGAGGAATTTCGCCCGGCACCGGATGGAACTGGACTCGGCGTCCCTGGGCGACTTGGTATAATGCCTCGAGCAGGCTCAGGCTTGGAACGATCCCCTGGTTGTTCCCTTCCAAATATGTCTCCAAACGGAGACGGTTCCGAAGGAAACCGGTGGTCATGTTCAAGACTGGCGGCACCATCACATAACGCTGCCAAGCCATTTCGGCGCCACGCTCCGAATGGTCGCTATCCCGCATGAACAAAACCTGCCGGGCCTTCGACCCCGGGCGACCCCTTTCCCCGAGCAGGTCCAAGGCCTCGCGGAGCATCTCGGCGGCCAGCGGAAATCTATCGGGAGGATTGATCTCTAAAATGGCTTCGGCATCCCGATACTCACCAATGGTCTTGGGTTGGACTTCGGCGAAATGCGCCGCTTGATAAAGCCAAACCGCATCGACGGCATCGGGATCGGGCCGCCTTTGCCTGAGCTGGCGGCGATCGCCTTCGTAGTAACTCGGTTGGGCGAAGCTTTGCTCGATCTGACGCCAAGCGGCTTCGATCTCCGGCGGATATTCGATCCTCGGCCGGTTGGCCCACAACACTTCCTGGTACAGGTTTTCCCAGCGGGAAGATTCAAGGCCGGCGGGCGATTTTTTCGCTCCCAATTCTACGGTCCAATGAGACCGGGCATCCTCCAACAGATCGCCAATGTCGCGCAAGCGGCGGCTGGAATCCGGGCCTTCGCCTTGGAGGCTGTGAGAAACGGCTTCTTCGAAATAGACTCGAAGATTTTGGCCCAAGTTGCTTTCGGAAAGATTTCCAAAGCGCAACTCGCCGTCGGCCAATCGGTCCATGAAATTCTCGGCTCGCTCGCCGCCGGAATCGTTTTGCCACAGC
Source organism: bacterium (assembly GCA_044869875.1). Lineage (GTDB taxonomy): Bacteria > UBA10199 > UBA10199 > DSSB01 > DSSB01 > DATEDP01. The sequence continues at coordinate 1,359 of JBIOXX010000300.1, forward strand.
CAATGATAAAGCCGCTGCGAAAATTCGTAGCTCCCGGGAGTGGCTTGGCTGTCCAAGCTCCCGTGAAACACGCCGTCGTGGGTGGAAAAGGGAGCCGGATAAGTCCAGTTCTGGACATCGCCGAACCAAACCATGCCCCGAGTCATGCCGACCGGCACGACTCGCCGCGCTCGGAGACTCATGATTTGATCGCGGGGAATGGCGCCGTCGACCGGATGAAATTGGATCTTGTCGGCTCCGACGGCGTTTTGCAGCAAAGCCTCAGCATAGCTCAAAGAGGGAATCCGGATAATCCGGTCGCCGGGGTGTTGGGGCGGATCCAATAATTGAAGGCGTTCGCCCAAAACGCTTTGGAGCTCGGAAACGCCACCGAATTGGTCAAAACATCCATCGGGGGTGCTGAAGTCGAAACCGATGTTTGCATTGAGGGCTTCCCTCGACGCTCGGATCTCAATAACCTTCAAGGCGGTGCTGCCGGGCCGGCCTCTCTCACCCAGTCTTTCGCGGGCGCCATGAACCAAGCCGCTATCGGGGTCACTGTCATAGCCTTCCATTCGGCTGAGAAAGACCGAGTCGTCGAGCTCGACGTAGCGGGCGAAAGAGACCCGATCGAGAAAATCCTTCAATTGATGAAACCAGACCCGGTCCACCAGCTCCGAATCCGGACGGCGCCGGAGTAAATCCTCGCGGCTGCCCTCCAGGCAGCCGGGGGCCCGGATTTGCGCTTCCAGGCGGCTCAAATCGGCCTCGGCCTCGGGGGGATAGTCGAAGCGAACCTCGGGCTTATTGCGGAGCCGGGCGGCGACCTCGGATTCGCCCTCGAACCCCAAGACCGGAAAAGGCGGAACGTCCTGAGAGGGCCGATCGGCGCTCATCATGAGAATATTGGGTCGGTTGAGGTCGGCTCGACTGCCGGCTTCGCTCGGAACCGCGGATGAAATCCCCGCCATCGCCAAGGCCGGCTGTCCAAAGACACTCTGCGGCGGTCTTAACTGAGGACGCTGCAAGGCCTCGGCTTGGAGATCGACACTTTGCTCCCATTGATGGAAGCCCTGCCCAAAGACCCGGCGGCTTAAGTTGCCGGCGACGTTGAATTGAAGCAGCATCGCCAAGGCATCGACCATCGAAGTCGCCCCGTCTTGCGGCTGGCGCAGCCCGACCGTCGTCTCGAGACCGTGACCGAGCAGAATGCCGCCGAACATCCCGGCTTGTTGGAAGGCCTGCTGGCTGAAGCTCGGCGCCAGCCCCCGGGCCAGGCCCTGGGTCCGCCGAAAAGCCGCCCCCGCTCCCCAACCGCAGAACTTCAACGCGCCCAAGGTCAAAAAGCTCGAAGCCACCTCGGCCCCCACGTGATTGAGGTCCCAAGGATGGGAGTGACCCAAGGCCGCGTCAGCGGCGCGATGCAAGAAGGGAAAGGCGGTGGCTTCGACGGTGAAGCCGGTCAAAGAGGAAGCGGCACGAGCGCCAAAGCCGCGGGTCAAAAAACCGACTTCGGGATTGGCTCCCAAGCGAGCCAAAGTCGCCAAGCGAGTCATCCGAAACAGAGCTCCGGCCGCGCCCATCGCGAAGATCGCGGAGGGATTGCTGGCTTCATGGAAGAAGCGCCCCAAGAGAAACTCGGCCCGGGCTCCGACCTCGCCCCGGCCTTCGATGGCGTCCAAAGCCCGGCGAGCCCGAGCTTGGACGTTGGGCAGGATCGGACATTCTTCGGATCCGATCCAGCGGTAAAGAAGGGTGGCGGCTTCGAGATTGTCGGAGCGTTCGACTCGGCGAGCCAAATCGAGCAAGCCTTCGCCGAAGAGCTCGGCCTCGGTTTCGCCGGCCAAAGAAGCCAGAGTCCGGCTTTGAGTCGGGCTCAAGCGGCCGGTCAATTGCTGCTGGAGTCGCGAAACAGGAGCAGCGCCGGAAAACGCGCCTTCGCTTTCCGCCCTCCTCCCGCCGGCCGGCTCGGCTGAATCTTGTCCTATTCGAAAAACCATAATCCCTATTCCGTAGGCTCCGGGCTGCCGTGGTTACGCCACTGGCTTCGAACAAATCGGAGATCGACTAAAAAACGGGTCTGAAGTTGCGCCAAGGGCGGATAATGCGGAAATCGGTCGCGGATCATGCGTTCCAAGCTCGACAAATATTGGCGAAATTCGGCCTCGGTCCCCGAGGGTTCCCGAGCCGCCCCGGAGAGGCGATGCGATAGGTTCTGCCAGGGATCCTCGGTAATGGGCGGGAGGTCGAGATCCGAAAGCTGGTCCAACAAACGCTCCCGCTGTGGCCCGGCCGGCAGCGCCCCTTGCGCCTCCCGGTACAGCCAATGCATCGCTTCGGGAAGGCCGTGGCCGAGCATGGCGTCTCGTGACGAGTGATCGAAAACATCGTGCTGAGCGAAGGAATAGGAATGCATCGGCCCTTGGAACTCTTCGATGTAGATCGGGCTGAAGCTCAAGCCGACCGGCGATGCACGCTGCCCCCGAAGCCTGGCGGTGTCGTCGCGGGAAATTTCACCGGGGACGAAATGCAGTTGAGCGCGATCTTCGCCATTGGCTGCCTCGAGCAAGGATTCGACAAAGGCCAACGAAGGAATGCGGTAACGCCGGATATCGCGGTCGCGGTCGATTTCGATGAATTGAACTCGATATTGGAGATGCGCCTCTAGATCGTTGAGAAAAGGATCGAAGCGCAAGAAGGCCAGCCTCGGGTCGTTTTGCGCGGCATCGAGGGCCATCGAGTTATAAGGCATTTCGAGCAGGCTGACTCGGCGAGCCTCCTCGGAAAGGGGTGTAGCCTTTCTCTCCAAACGGGCGAAGGCCGCCTCCAACAGCGCGGTGTCCTGGACATTGTAATCGAGCCGGCCGGCCGGAGGCGTCAGCAAGTGACGGATTTCGGCCAATTGTAGATGGGCCTTGGGCAGCAATCGCGCGAAATCTCGAACCTGGGCATACCAAAGCCGGTCGGCATCGGCGAGGTGGACTCGCTTTTGCCTCAACTCTTCGCGGCTGCCCTCGAGGTAACCGGGCTCCCGAAACTTCGCGTCGATCCGCTCGATGGCGTCCAAGGTTTCCATATCGTAAAAGGGCGGCGAAACCTCGACGCCCGCGGCCCGATATTCCTCGGCAATTCGCCGGACTCGGTCGACGCGCCGGGAGTAAAGGTCGAGCTGACCGGAAAGCAACCTGATTTGAGAGGAAAGATGGGGTTGGCCCGGCGCATCTTCGGCTAAAACCGCTCGGAGAGCTTCGAGAACCGGCAGCGTTTGGGCCAAAGTCGCTTGATTCTCTTCGTAGCGATGATCGCCCTGGCTGTCGAGAATGGTCATCCGAATCGGATGCAAGACGGCGTCGGCAAAAGACTGCCAAGTGCCGCGCGACCCGCCGAGATTCGAATCCGAGAGATTGTTCAACATTCTTTCGCGCAGCGGCCCCGGTGGAAGCCGACGATCCAGGGTCCGATAGAGCCAGCCCCCGACTTCAGGGAAAGGATCGGGTTGCTCCGAATCGCGGGCGGCATGAAAAGTCGCGTCGTGGCCGGTGTGGCAAAAGGGATGGACCTCAAAGCCGAGATCGCCAAGATGAATCAGGCCGCGGTTCAAGCTAACCGGTGTCATTCGGTCCGCTCGAAGGGCCATGGTGAGATTTCGAGAAATATTTCCGGGCACGTAATGGAATTGGGAAGCTTCTTTTCCGCCCGCGGCTTGGAAGATCGCCTCGGTCAGGCTCAAGGAAGCGAAGTGGGTCTGGAGGCCGTTGTCGCCCGGAAGATAACGGCTTAAATTGGCCTTGCCGCCGGCGAAGAACGAAACGTCATCCATCATTGGAGCCAGATACAGATACCTCAAGAAGGGGCTTTCCATGTCGGCGATCGAGATCGCCTGGTCGTTGTATCTGGCTCGAACCACCCGGCGGGCCACTGAGCCCTCGCGACCCCGATCGCCGAGAATCGCCATCACCTGATCGAAGAATCCGGGATCGAAAAGACTCTTGCCTTGCTCGTCGTGCTCGTATCGCAAATCGCCGATATCAACGATCTCGAAGTCGCCTCCGCGGCGGCGAACATAGTCCTGGGCCTGATGCAGCCAGATCGCATCGACGTCATCAGAGTCGGGACGGCGCGAGGCCAAATCGGCCCGGCTTCCCGAGTAATAGGCCGGGTCGCTCCAGGCAGCTTCGACCCTTTGCCAGGCCGACTCGATCTCCGGAGGATAACTTAGCTCGGGCGGCGTCAAATCGACGCCCAAGGCTCGTTGCAAATTTTCCACCTGGGCGGCGAACTCAACCTGGGTCTCGCTCCCTTGCCCGGCTTCGGGGAAGCGCTCCACGATTTGGCTTAAGGTTTGGGTGATGAGATGGATGTCGTTAAAGTCCTGGTCGCGACGGAAGGAATCGCTTTCCCTCCGGACTTCTCCCAAAATGTCATGGAGAAGAGCCGGAACGACTCTTCCGAACATGCTGGGGGTCCCGTCCTCGTGGGTAAATTCGACCAGCTCAGCGAGCGAGTCCAAGCTCCTCGCCCCGGGTTCCACCGGCCGGCGTTGGAGCAGTCGATTGAGCCGGGCCGCGGCTTCGGGATAGCTGCCGCGCTTTGCCGAATCCAGCGGGGCATGGAAAAAAGCGTCATGGAAGAGGAAGCCGAAGGGACTCACGTCGCCGCGGGTGTCTTGGAGATAGGTCGGGTTCCGGGCGACTCCGACCGGAGCCACCCTTTGGCCGCGCAGCCGCATCACGTCGTCGCGGGGAATGGCACCATCGACATAGTGAAACTGCATCGCATTCTCGCCGTGGACGGCCCGGAGCAAGCTTTCCATATAGCTGGGCATGACGATACGAGCGACGTAGTTCGGATTGCCGGCCTCATTGACGAAATGGACTTGATGACCCAAGGCTTGTTGGGACGTATTCAAGAAGGACAGCCATTCCATAAGATCGACCAAGGGTACGAAATCCTCGCCCTCGGCCAAGCCGTTATTGCGAATCTCGATGACTCGGCGGGCGACCGAACCCTCGCCGCCTCGGGAACGAAGATAACGGCGAGCCTCGTAAACCAGACCTTCTTTCGGGGCGCTTTGGTCGGCGGCCAAGTGCTCGAACAAAACCGAGTCATCGACGATTCGAGTCTCGATTCCGCGAACTCCGTTCAACACCTCCAGAGCCTGATGCAGCCAAACCTGATCCACCAAATCCGGATCGACGCGCTTTTGGAGCAATTCCTCGCGAGTCCCTTCGAGATACCCGGGAGCCCGGATGGTCCGCTCGATGGAGTCCAGCATGCCGCCGATGGCACCATCCCTGCCGTTTGCCAAAGCCTCCATTCTTACCAAATTTTCGGAAGCCGAAGGGGTGAGGTCGGAGCTAGCCCCAGGCGAAGCCGGGCCTGAAGCGACCGCCATCGCCAAGATCGGTTGGCCAAAGATCGTTCCCGGCGGTCGGGGCTGAGGACGCTGCAAGGCTTCGGCCTGGAGATCCAAGCTCCTCTCCCAAGTATGGAAACTTTGCCCGAAGGCCCGGCGGGTCAGGTTGCCGGCGACGTTGAATTGAAGCAGCATCGCCAAGGCATCGACCATCGAAGTCGCCCCGTCTTGACGTTGGCGCAAGCCGACCATCGTCTCGAGACCATGGCCGAGCAAGATACCGCCGAACATTCCAGCCTGCTGGAAGGTTTGCTGGGTAAAGCCCGGCGCCAAGTCGCGGGACAAACCATGGGTTCGCCGGAAAGCCGCCCCCGCCCCCCAGCCACAGAGCCTCAGCGCGCCCAAGGTCAGGAAGCTCGAAGCCACCTCAGATCCAAGCTGATTCATATCCCAAGGATGGGATCGGCCCAGAGCCGCGTCACCGGCGCGATGCAAGAAAGGAAAAGCCGTGGCTTCAACCGCGAAGCCGGTCAAAGAGGAAGCCGCCCGAACCCCAAAGCCGCGGGTCAAGAAGCCGACTTCGGGGTTGGCTCCCAAGCGAGCCAAAGTCGCCAGACGAGTCATCCGAAACAGAGCTCCGGCTGCGCCCATCGCAAAGATCGCCGAGGGATTGCTGGCTTCATGGAAGAAGCGCCCCATGAGAAACTCGGCGCGAGCGCCGACTTCGCCTCGGCCTTCGATGGCATTCAAAGCCCGGCGGGCCCGAGCTTGGACGCTGGGCAGGCTTGGACATGCTTCGGATTCGAACCAACGGTAAAGAAGAGTGGCGGCTTCGAGGTTGTTGGAATTTTCAACTCGGCGAGCCAAATCGAGCAGGCCTTCGCCGAAGAGCTCAGCGTCGGATTCGCCGGCCAAAGAAGACAGAGTCCGGCTTTGAGTCGGACTCAAGCGACCGATCAAAAGCTGCTGCAGGCGCGACACACGAGCAACGCCTGAAAAAGCGCCTTCGCTCTCCGCCCCCGGTCCGGCGGCCGATTCGGCCGACGGTTGTCCTACCCGGAAAACCATAGAAAGAAACCCGCTGAAAGATGAGCTATTTCATCGGCTTTCGAAAGCTTTAGTTGCTTGGGGCTTTAGAAATCAGGATGGAAATTGAGTAAAATGGCCAATTCGTCTTTGACCTCGAATTCCTTGAGAATTCGGGCAGATGGAACCCATTGGTAAAGTTTTAGATTGACCTTGCCGGCGCGGTTGAAGCGAATCCCCTCCTTTTTCAACAGGGCCACCTGGCGCTCGCCGGAGCCAATTCGGAAGGTCGAGATGCCGCCCTGGGAGTTGACGACCCGTTGCCAGGGCAGCTTGTTCCCCGGTCCGAGGCGAAAGAGGATGCCGCCGACGATCCGCGCCGCCCGCGGCGAGCCGGCCATCGCGGCGACTTGGCCATAGCTCAGGAGCTTGCCCCGGGGAATCCGCCCGACGATCTTCAAGACCTTGTCGTTGAAGTTTTCGAGGGCCTTATTTTTCTTGGCCTTGCCAGCGGCGGAAGAGCTCATGGGGAATTTTCAAGACGTCGAGGACCTTGCCGACCGTGTGATCGACCAAGTCCTGCACCGTTTGGGGGCGATGATAGAAAGCCAGCACCGGCGGCAGGATCACGCCGCCCATCTCAGTCACCGCGGTCATGTTGCGGAGGTGGGCCAGGTTGAGCGGCGTCTCGCGGGTGACGAGAACCAGCGGTCGCCGTTCTTTCAAGGTCACGTCGGCGGCCCGGGTGAGAAGATTGTCGCCGAAGCCATGGGCGATGGCCGCCAGGCTGCGCATGCTGCAGGGAATCACCACCATCGCATCGACCGGAAAGCTGCCGCTGGCGATGGGCGCGGCTAAGTTCTTCACCGGATAGGAATGGTGAGCCAGGCCGCGCAGCTTCTCGACCGACCATTCGGGAGCTTCGTAGGCCAAAGTCTTCTCGACGGTGTCGCTCAAGACCAAGTGGGTCTCGACCTCGCTTCGCCCGCGCAGGACTTCCAAAAAACGAATGCCGAGATTGGGCGAGCTCGAACCTGAGATTCCGACGATGAGCCGCTTCATCCGAGCATCTCCTCGGCCAGCTTGAGGGCCGCGATCATCGAGGAAGGATCGGCCCTGCCCTGGCCGGCAATGTCGAAGGCGGTGCCGTGATCGGGGCTGGTCCGGATCAGGGGCAGGCCCAAGGTCACGTTCACGCCCTCGCGAAAATGGACCATCTTGAAGGGGATCAAGCCTTGGTCATGATACATGCAGACCAGGGCATCCCAATTCCCTTCGTAGGCTTCGTGAAAAACGGCGTCCGGCACTTTCGGACCTTCGCAATCGAAACCGCGGCGCACAGCCTCGGCGATGGCCGGCGCGATGATCTCGATCTCTTCTTTGCCGAGCAAGCCCTCTTCGCCGGCATGAGGGTTCAAGCCGCAGACCGCCAAGCGCGGCTTGGCGATGCCGAAGCGCTCGCGCAAAGCGCGTTGGGTGATCTCGATGGTCTCGACGATTTTTCCGACGCTGAGCAAAGCCGGCACCTTCTGCAGGGGCTCATGGATCGTCACCAGCGTCACCTTGAGCCGCGGGCCGGCCATCATCATCGCGAATTTTTCGGTCTTGGTCTGGGCGGCGAGATACTCGGTGTGGCCGGGAAAAGGAAAACCGGCGAGGTGGACGTGATGCTTGGCGATGGGCGCGGTGACCAAGGCGTCGATTTCGCCGCTGCGCCAGGCCGCCATCGCGGCGTCGAGATAAGCCACCGAGGCCTGGCCGGCCTCTTCGGGCGTCGGCTTGCGGCCGAAATGGCCCAGCGAAACCGGACGGAGCTCGCCGATCGGCAGCTCCTTCAACAGGTGCGGATCGCCAAAGACCTTGATTCCGCTTCGGCCCTTCCACTCGCTCAGCGCCTTGAGAACGATCTCGGCTCCGATGCCGAGGGGATCGCCCATGGTCACGCCGATCGTTGTGGGATTCATGCCTTTACCTGCTAAGAAACGCTTTTGACTTGGATGTAGCTCTTGCCCTTCAGCTCGTTGACGTATTTCTCGAGCTCGGTTTGAACCTTCTCCTGGAAAACCTTCTCGCGAAGTTGCTCGCGGACCGCTTGGTATTCCTCGCCGGCCAGGGTCTTGCGCTCGAAGAGCTTCACGACGTGGAGGCCGAGCTCGGTGCGGACCGGCTGGCTGACGTCGCCGGGCTTCAGCTCCGAAAGCGCCTCGGCGATGGCCGGAGCGAGCTGGCTGACCTGATAGATCGAAGGCACCGCGGTTCCCGGAGAGGCCGAATACTTCTTGCCGAGGTCTTCGAAGTTGTCGCCCTTCTTGGCCTTCTGGATGACCTCTTGGGCCCGAGCCTGGGCCTGGGCCAGATCGGCATCGCCGGCTCCCGGTGAAAGCGGCAGGATAATTTGGGCCATCTGAACGCTCTGGAAACGGCCGAATTGATCGCTGTGCTCGGCGAAAAACTCGTCCAAGTCGGCGTCGGTAATCTTGACCCGGGGCGCGATGATCTGGCCGACGAACTTGACTTTCCGCAACTGCGACTTCAGGTCGATCAAGTACTGGTCGTAGGTCATTCCCTTGGATGCGAGCTGTTTTGTCAAATCGTCTTTGCTCAGCGAATTGCGCTGCATGATGTTGCCGGCCGCCTTTTGCACGTCCTCGTCGGTGACCTGAAGCTTCATATGGGTCATCTGCTGGTCGAGCAATTTGTCGCCGATCAAGCGATCCAGAGCCATGCTGCGGTAGCTGGCGAATTTGTCGTTCTTTTCCTTCCCGCCCTCGGCCTTCTTGATGTCTTCGAGGTTGGCGGCCATCAGCCGGTCGACTTCATACAACATCACCGGCTCGTCGTTGACGACGGCGACGACCTTGTCGACCACTTCGGCACGGAGCTGGGGGGCGGCGCCGATGAGGGCGAGGAGGCAGAGGCTCAATAAAATTTTCTTCGGCTTCATAGGGGCATTTTCTCCAGAACTTCCCGGTTAATCTCGATCTTGGCTTGGCTACGCAGGCTGGCCAAAAGAGTGTTCAAGTATTCTTCGCGGCTTTGCTCTCGGAGTTGCACGTAAATCTTGTTGGAGACCTCGGTCAAGTCCAGGGTGCGGCCTGGGGCCTTTTCCAGGACTTTGAATAAATGGAAGCCGTAAACACTTGGAATTATTGGCGATATTTCGCCGGGATTCATCGTGAAACAAACCTCAAATTCGCGGGGAAAGCTGCCGCGGCGGATAAAACCGAGATCTCCGCCCTCGCTGCGGTCGGGCGAGAGCGAAAGGTCGCGGGCCAGTTTGGCGAAATTTTCGCCCTGTTTGAGGCGGCGGAGGATCGATTCGGCCTTCTCCTTGGTGTCGGTGACGATCTGGCGGACGTGAACCGACTCCGGGACTTGAAACTCGGTCAAGTGCTCGTCGTAATACTTTTGGACCGCCGCCGGGGCGGTGGCCTTGGCCTCGGGATTTTGCTGGGCCAGGAATTTTCCGACGATGAAGCTCTCGCGGCGCAGCTCCGACCACTCCTCGTTCGACATCCCCCGCTCCTGGAGCATCTTTTGGAAGGCCAGCTCGGTATAGTTGCTCTTGTACTTGCGGAGCTCCTCTTGGAATTCCTCGTCGCTCAAGTAAGTTCCCTGGGCGGTGGCTTCCTTGAGCAGGAGCTTGCGGTCGATCAGCTCGTTCAAGGTCTTCTCTTTGATCTTGAGGAACTCTTTGCTCGAGCTGAGTTTCGCGGGCGGGTACTTCTCTTTCTCGCGCAGCAGGACCCGGCGCAGCTCTTGGGCCGGAATCGGCTCGCCGTTCACCTTGGCGACGACTTGATCGAAGTCGAATTTCTGGCAGGCGGCCAAAAAGATCGGAAGCGCTAGGATGGCGTAAAGCTTGCGCATGAAGCACGGTTTAACAAATCAAGGCGGCCGGCGCAAATCATTCCCCGAGGGGGCTATTCTACGACTCGAAGACCCGCCAAGAATTTTTGGATCGAATCGATCGCCGCCGCTTCCTTGCCCGGCTTGAAGTTCATCGCCAGCTCCTGCGGCGCCAGCCAACGGAAGCGTTCCGGCTCCTTGGCGATGGTCCGGGCCAGCTCGGCGACCTCGAGCGGGGCGTTGGGATCGAAGACGAAGACCGCCCGTTTGCTCTCCAACCGAACCTGCTTGGCCCAGACCCGGCGGGCCAGGGCCTTGATTCGCATCACGGTCAGGAGATTCTGGACCGTCTCCGGAATCTTGCCGAAGCGGTCATGGATTTCCTCGCCCAAGGCGTCGAGCTCGGCCTCGTCGGTCACCGAAGCCAAGCGCTTGTAGAGAGTGAGGCGCATCGTCGTCTCGGGGATGTAATCCTCGGGGATGGCCGCCGCCAGCTTGAGCTGAAGCTCGGGATCCGGCGCCTCGGCCTGGGTCTCGCCCTTCACTTCGAGGATCGCTTCCTCGAGCAAGCGGGTATACATCTCGTAACCCACCGCCGCGATGTGGCCCGATTGCTCGGGCCCGAGGAGATTGCCAGCGCCGCGGATCTCAAGATCATGGGCCGCGATTTTGAATCCCGATCCCAGATCGGTGTAGCGCTGCAAAACCGCCAACCTGGCCCGGGCTTGGCTGGTGATGGCCTCCTGCCCCGGAATCATGAGATAGGCGTAAGCCCGCAAATTGGAGCGGCCGATCCGGCCGCGCAGCTGGTAAAGCTGAGCCAAGCCGAAGGTATCGGCGCGGTTGACGATCATCGTGTTGGCCGAAGGAATATCGAGACCCGACTCGACGATCGTCGTGCAGAGGAAGACGTTGAACTCGCGGTTGAGGAAGCGAATCATCACTTCCTCGAGCTCGCCCTCCTCCATCTGGCCGTGACCGATCGCAACCTTGGCTTCGGGCACCAGCTCTTCCAAGCGCCGCTTCACCTCGCGAATGCTTTGGACCCGGTTATGGATGAAGTAAACCTGGCCGCCGCGCGAGAGCTCGCGGAGGATGGCCTCGCGGATCAAGCCTTCATTATAGGAAGCGACGAAAGTCTGAATCGAGAGCCGGTCGACCGGCGGCGTCGCGATCACCGAGAGGTCGCGGATGCCGGAGAGCGACATGTTCAAGGTCCGGGGGATCGGCGTCGCGGTCAGGGTGACAACGTCGGCCAGCCGCTTGAAGCGCTTGATCTTCTCCTTCTGGGCCACGCCGAAGCGGTGTTCCTCGTCGACGATGACCAGGCCCAAGTCCTTGAAGTGGACTTCCCTACCGAGAATCGAATGAGTGCCGATGAGGATGTCGACCTTGCCCTGGCGCAGCTCTTCGAGGACCTCCTGCTGGCGCTTGGGCTTGACGAAACGGGAAAGCATCTCGACCTTGGCCGGAAAATTCTGGAAGCGAGTGCGGAAATTGCGCTCGTGCTGCAGCGCCAGCACCGTCGTCGGCACCAGGATCGCCACCTGCTTGTTGTCGACGACCGCCCGAAAGGCCGCCCGCATCGCCACTTCGGTCTTGCCGAAGCCGACGTCGCCGCAGATGAGTCGGTCCATCGGCCGGGCCTCGTCCATGTCGCGGTTGACCTCGCGAATCGCCCGATCTTGGTCCGGCGTCTCTTCGAAGGGAAAGGTCGCTTCGAATTCTTCATAGAGCACGCCGCCGGGGCTGAAGGCGTAGCCGTGCTGGGCCGCCCGCTCGGCATAAAGCTTGAGCAACTCGCCGGCCATCGCCCGCAAGGCCTTGCGGACCTTGGCCTTGTTCTTATCCCAGGTGGCGGTGCCGAGCTTGTCGAGGCGCGGAACGTGGCCCTCTTGAGCAGAGTAACGGCTGACCAGGTTGAGCCGATAGACCGGCAGGTAGAGTTTGTCGTTGCCGAGGTACTCCAAGAGGAGAAAGTCATTGGGCTGGCCGTCGAGATTGAGGTTCTGCAAGCCGCGGTAGATGCCGAGGCCGTGCTCTTCGTGGACGATGTAATCGCCTTCGGCCAGCTCCTCGAAGGTGGTGAAAGCCTGGGCCTTCCGGGTCTCGGCCCGGCGGCGGCGCTGCTTCTCGCCGAAGATCTCCTGGTCGGTGAGCAGGGCCAAGCCCTCGCCGGCCCAGAGGAAGCCTTTGGCGACGTGGCCTTCGCAGACGTAAACCGTCCGGGCTTGATCCTTGAGCTGGGAAAATTCGGCGAAGCCGCCGGGCAAATCGCGAAGCGGCAATCCGGCCCGCTCTAGCAAGTCCTGGAGGCGCAGGCGCTGGGAGTGAGTCCCGGCCACCATCAGCAAGCGAATCCCCTGCCCCATCCATTCCCGCAAGCGATCGACCAAGGGTGCCAGCATCTCCTCGCTCAAGTGGGCATGCTTCAAGAGGGCGCTCAACTCCTCGTGAGTCGAGGTTTGAAAGGTCGCCACCTCGGGTCCCGAGCTTAAGTCCCGATAGATCCAGGCGCCGCGGCGCTCGAGCTCGGCTTCGACTTCTTTCCAATCCAGAAACAATTCGGCCGGCGGCACCAAGCGCTCAAGGGTATGGCTGGCTTGATGAGCGGCCGCGGCCTCGCGATCCAGCTCCTCGAATTGGGCCCGCGAAAGCTCGGGCTCGACCCAAAGGCAAAAGCCCTTGGCCGGCAAGTAATCGAAGATCGTCGCCGCCTTTTCGTAAAAGAGCGGAAGATAGCTTTCGAACGCCGGCGGCGCCATTCGGTGCTTGAGAGCGTCGGTGAAGGGCTCGCGCTCCGACTTCGGTAGGCCGAGCTCGTCGGCCCTTTCCCGAAAACGGCGGAGAGCCGTGGCGATGCCTTCTTCGGTCATCAAAACCTCGCGGGCCGGAATGACGACGAATTCCTCGATGGCATCCTCGGAGCGCTGGTTCTCGGGATCGAAGTAGCGCAGGCTCTCGACCAAGTCGCCGAAAAATTCCATTCGCACCGGTTTGGCGAGCTGGGGCGAATAGACGTCGAGGATGCCGCCGCGCTTGCAGAAGGTCCCCGGATCTTCGACCACCGGAACGTGCAAATAACCGGCGGCCACCAGCCGGGCAACCAAGCCATCGCGGTCCATCTCTTCTCCGGCCACGACGTAATCGGAGTGATCGCTGAAGATGGTCTTGGGCGGGAGGCGGCGGTTGAGCGCCGACATCGAAAAGATCGCAACGTAAGGCTCGCGCCGTTGGCGCAACTCGTGGAGACAGGAGAGCCGCTCGGCCAGTGAATCGGGATTGGGACTGAGGCCATAATAAGGAAGGATGCCGACCGGCGGCAGCATCAGGACCGGCGCCGAGGTCCCGAGAAAGAAGGCCAGATCTTCTTTCAACTCCTGAGCGCCTTTGGGATCGGGGACGAAGAGCAAAAGCGGCTCACCGCGCTTTTGAAAAAGGCGAGCGACCGCGTAAGCCAGGGCCGAACCGCTGAGGCCGCTGAGCTCCCGGCCGGAACCGGGCTTCGACAGGATTTCCTCCAAACGCTGCATCGAGGCCGGCTTACCTAATCCCGGCGCATTTCCGGGTCAAGGAGAGGGAATTCCATAAGACATCCCCCCGATAATCCGCTAGGATAGTCGTGACTTAAGGAGGATCCCTAATGGGAGTCGAAGGCGGCGGTCTACCGCCCAAGTCCGCGGGCGCTCAAATCGTCGATAATATGTTCCAGCAAGGCCAGGCCAAGCCCATCGAGGCTCAGCAGCAGGCCCAGCAGCTTCGCGAGCAAAGCGCGGTCCAAGAGCAAAATCGATCCACGATCCGCGAGAGCAGTTCCCAGGAGCAGACTCCTACCGCAGAGCGGAATGAGTCCCGTCCGCTCATCGGCAGCGACGCTCCCTTGGTCAAAGAGACCGAAATGGACCAGTTCCTGGCCCGGAGCTCGGACCAGCAGTTGCAGCGCGACGCCGGCCGGCAACTGAGCAAGCCTCAGCAGACCGTCGGCTCGGCCAATGCCCAAAACTGGACCGTAGCCAACTCGCCCAACACTCCCGAATCGGCCCGAGCCATGTTGCGACAGCAGAGCCAGCAAGGCCAGCCGCAGACCACCTCGCGTTCGCCCAATCCCCAAGCTCAAACCAGCGGCCGAACGACGACCGCCGGCAGCCCAGCCATGGCTCGGGCGATGCCGACCCTGCCGCGAACCCCGTCCGGCACCGGCGAGCGCGCGCCCACCGTCGTGATTCAATACGGTCGCGCCTTCGGTTCCGGCAATGAGCCTTCGACCCGGGCCTTCACCGGCCGGTCCTTCTCGCCCGAGACGATGTTCCAGCAAGTACAGCGGCTGGTCCAAAACCAGCTCGGCGGCGCGGCCCAACAATTTGCCAACACCACCGCCCAGGTTGCGGTCAACATCCGCGGCAACATCGTCTTCGTGAAAGACGGCAAAGAATTCCGCGCTTTCAAGCTCAACAAGGACGGGAGCCTCACCGAGCTGCCCAGCGAAGACGGCGGCGAACACCCCTTGAGCGCCGATGCCCAGGCCCTGCTCGGCAAAGCTCTGCGCCAGCGCGCGGTGGGAATCCGCAAGGGCGAAGGTTCGCTCCGCGGTTCCGATCAAACCGAAACCAGCCGGACCGAGGGCACGGCCAAGGACGGCAAAACCGCCGAAAAAAAGGAAGAAGGCAAAGAGCATCAGCTCGATTTCGAAACTCGCTTCGCCCTCCTCCTCCACCAAGTTTTGGAAGAAGGCCACGAGGTCGGCCAACCGGTCGGCGAGAGCGGCCCCCAATTCCCGGGCAAGAGCGACTGGGAAGCTTTCTTCGCCCGGATGATGAAGGTGGGCAATCAGGAGAAGGGCCAGAAGAAAGCTCTCGAAGACGTTCTCGGCATGATCTTTCGGGGCCTCTTCAAGAAAGGTGGCCAGACCAATACCTTGGTCGGCGACCTGAAATATTCGGCCGACGGAAAAACCAAGGAGCAGAAGTTCACTCAAGTCGCGGTCGACGACGAAAAATTCATGGAGTGGCTCTCCAACCTCAAGCCCGGTCAGAGCATCGACGGCGAAATGATGAAAAAGATGTTCGGCGAGGAGATCAGCTATCTCGAGCTCGATCACATCCTCGAACAACAGAGCCGTCTGACCCAGGCCGAGGAAAGCGGCAAGAATGTCATCTTCAATCCCAAAGGAAATATCGACGCCTTCAGCCAAGCCCGACTGGAACGTTCGATCTTTGGCGCTAAGAGAAACGGAGCCCGCCCCGAAGCCGGGAACGGCCAAACCCCACCTCTTCTTCTCCCCGATCCCGGACCTCAAGGCGTTCCGGCCAATGTCTTCGAGATGTTGGGAATGAGGGAACGCTACCGCGGCCGGCCCCGCCTTTACGCTTTCATCCTCTATGCCGTGGCGGTTTCGGCGGTCGGCATTGCCGTGGCCAGCTTCCTCTTCTAGAGGTGTCAAAAACACCCGCTATTTCGCGAAGCCGCTAATTCCTTAACTTCACTATATTTTTCAGACATTTAAGCTTTTCTATTGCCTTGAATGGGTTAAAATTAACTCTTTTACCTGTTTTTACGTCAAATTGCGTCAATTCAAATTGATAATCATAAATCTATGAATTTACTATATAATTTATATATTTGTCGCTCATTTATCAAAATGGCACCGACGTTGCTTTGTTAAATAGCTGAGAAGCCTACCCAAAAGACCGACCGAGAGAGCCTGAAAAGCCTTCCCGCGCAAATTTTCAACGGAGTGTGCAGCTATGTTTATCGAGCGCCGGGATCTCTCTCCTCTTCCTTTCCACCTTTTAGTGGTCGCGTTGGGCTTGGTCGCCTGCGGAGGCGGCGGGACTGGCGCCGATTTTTCGACCCAGGCCCTCGGCGGCGGCTTCGCCCCCGGCGAGGTCCGACCTTTGGAATTCGACTCTTCGAACCACGCCCAGATCCAATTCAGCGAGCTTTCGGGGAACGAAAAATTCTCGCTGGTGATCTTCTCGGCCAACACCAACAGCTCGACCTTCGACGTCGCGCTCAACGGCTTGGCCGATTCCTCGGCCCGCCTGCTCCAACGAGCCGGCGTCGATTTGGAGGAGCGCGAAGATCACGGGGAAGCCGAGCATAATTTCCACGGCCACCTTCGGGAATGGGAAAAAGACTTTGCCGGACTCGAGCCCTATTCGGCCGGTTCCAACGGAACCAAGAACATGGCGGTGCCGGTCTCCTGCGGCGGAGGGCGCGGAGTCCTCTTCAAGGTCTTGAGCTCGCTTTCCAACAATGTCGACCATGAAACCGTCTGCGGCATCGAAGTCCGGCGCAGCGACCACGCGGTCTATTACGTCGACGAAGCCATCCTGAACACGCTCAACGCCTCCTCGCTGGCCGGCACCATCGACGGCTTCGAAGCCAAGGTCCCCCACGAGCGCCGCTTGCTGGGTGAGGAATCCGACGTCGACCAGACCGGCAATTTCTCGGTACTGTTCAGCCCGGCGGTCAACCGGCTCGGCAACACCGGCGGCGGCTTCGTCACCGGCTACTTCTACGGCGGCGACCTCTTCCCCGACGGC
>JBIOXX010000301.1:0-2665 GCA_044869875.1 bacterium
TTGCGCGATTTAGGCCGGCTGGGACCGGGCGGCCGAGTTCTGATCAATGGCGGCTCCGGCGGCGTCGGCACCCTGGCCATTCAAATCGCCAAGGTGCTCGGAGCCGAGGTCACAACGGTCAGCAGCGCGCAGAACCTCCAGCTCTGCAAGGAGCTGGGCGCCGACCGGACCTTGGATTATCGAAGGGAAGATCCCTTCGCCAAGGGTCCAGAATACGATCTCGTCTTCGACGTCTTCGGCAACCGCAACCGCGGGACAGCACTGCCGGTTTTGAAGAGATCCGGAACCTACATCACGACCGTACCCGCACCCAGCTTCATCCTCGACATGGCGAAGGGGTTCTTGCGCGGACCCCGAGCCAAGATGGTGTGGGTAAAAAGCCGAAGCGAAGATTTGGAGACGCTGACCGGCTACGTCGAAGCGGGACGACTTAAACCGACTCTAGACCGCGTGGTTCCGCTGAAAGACATCCGCGAAGCCGCGATTCATCTCGCCACCAAGCGGGCGCAGGGGAAAATTGTCCTGACGATATAGGTCAAGGCGAGGGAGCCGGAACCACAGAGGGCGCTGGCGAGGGCGTCCCGGTGACGACGCCAAGCTGGCCTTCCAATTGAACTCGATAGCCGTCGTAATGCGAGCCCAAGACTTTTTGATACTGGGCCAGAACGGCGCTGCGCATTTCCGGCGTCTGTTCTTTGAGGTAGAGGAAAAGACCCCCGTCGCAGCCTTTCACCAAAAAATCGCTCATCAGTTTCTCGGCCAGGTCCCAGCGGGCGTTGGCGTCGCTCAAAGCGAACTTCTCGATCTTATCGCTCGCCTCCTGGTACTTCGCCTTGGCTTGCTCGTTGTAAAGCTTGGCGGTGGACTGGTATCTCTCCAGGGCCTCTAAATATTGTTCGCGGCAGGCGCTCAGCTCTGTTTTGAGCGGGCCTATATTGTCGCCCTTGATCAAGTCCTCGGCGTATTTGAACTGCTCCAAGGACGAAGCGAATTGGGTGGCGGCCTTGAATATCGGCGATTGCGGCATCGTTTCGGTCGAGGCCCCCTCGGGGACGCTTTCGGGGGCTCCTTGCATCCACTTTTGCCCGGAGTAGAAAGCGTCTTTGGCTCGCGCCAGATAATCCAATGAAGCCAGAAAGGCCTTGTAAAAACCCGCGTCGCTGGCGTTGACGGTCGGCTGGGGCGGCGGCCGGGGCGGCGGGTTTTCTGTCTGGCAACGGTAAAGGATAAAAATCAGGACCGCGAGAACCAGCGCCAGAAATATCCAAAATAAAGTCTTTCCCGACTTCTTTTTGCCCGGCCCTTCGCCGTCGCCCTTTCCCTTGTGGGGCCGGCTCCCGTTGGGTGGACGGCTGGCCGGCTTTTCACCGGAAGGCTGCCGGTCGCTGGGAGCCTGTTTTTCGGTCCGGGACGGACCGGATGTTTTTTCCTCGGCCATTGGTCATTTTTACACCCGAGGCTGGGATTTGACAAACTTTGCTTATTCGCCGCCGAAGACATTGAAGAAATCGGCATCGCGGCGATGCTGTCCCCAGGACGAACGATCGCCGAAGGGAAACTCCGCGAAGACCCGATACTCTTCGTCATAAGCCTCGGGGTTGAGGCGGGCACAAGCTTCGACCCGGCATTTCGAGCCGACCAATTCCATCTTTTCCATGATGCGAACGGTTTGAGGACTGGTGATGCGGGTGACGTTGAAGCTCCGGCCTTGGCTCCGAGCTTGCTCGGCCAACCAAGTCATGAAGACGCTGCCCGTGCCCGCCCGCATCGCCGGGCCGCCGGTGATCATGCTCTCCTCGAGATCGATGAAGGAAAGCGTCAGAGCTTTCGAATCGTAGTGGATGAAGGCTCGGCCGCGAGTGTCGCCTTCCTCCAAGCGGAAATTGACGCGGACGACTCCGGCCGGAGTGATCGGGTCGCCCGCCTGGTTGAGCGCCTTCTTGTCGATCTTGACCCAAAGCGGAGAACCGTCACGGCGGGCGATGATCATGCGTTGGCCTTCCAGGCCCTCGGCCGTGGTTTGAAAGGGCCGCCGGTTCTCGGGACTCAAGATCAATTCGAAGGGGCGGGCCGGGCCCGAGGAGTTGGGAATGCTTCGTTCCAGGATTTTAGCCGCCGAGCGCGGTAGGTCGAAACCGCTATCTCCGGACATCAGCATCGGCTTCGGCAGCTCGGCCAAAAGCTCGGCAGGCGGCACGAAGCCTGGCACCGAAGCCAGCCGAGGGTGGAAAACACTACCGCGGCCGGGAAAGCCGGTCGGATAACGCTGCACCAGCGCGAGCCGATGCTGCAGCTCGAGGAAGCGAGGGCCCAAAATTCGCGAAGCCAAGCTCATTCCCAACCCGAAGCTCAAGGCCGAGGCGCCGGCATCGGCCAAGGCGTCGCTCAGCGAGGACGGCGCCCGCCAGCCCAGCTTCTCCTCGGCCTTCAAGCCGAGCATCGTCGCTCCGACCAAGGTCAGCGGAATAGGCAACGAAGCCTTGGCTCCGCTCCACAAGCCGAGCTTCAGCGAGGCCAAAGAAAGCGCCGAGCGGCCGAAGTCGCCATGAGCCGCGCCCAAGATCCCAACCTCGGAGCCGAATCCAACCGAGAGAGCCGCCGAGCGCGCAAGCCAGCCGCGCGACCACCAAGCCGGCGCCGCCGCCGTCAAGCGACCCAGCGCCGC
>JBIOXX010000302.1:0-5287 GCA_044869875.1 bacterium
CATAGCGCAACGAACAGTTGACCAAGTCGTCGCCGATCGGCGGATCGGTCAGGATGTTCGGTGTGATCGTCGCCGCTTGAAGCGACGGAACGGTTAAGCTTGAAAATAGCAGGATCGAAAGCGACCCCAGCACCCTTGGGATGGATCTCATTGCATTTGCCCTCATTAAGATTTGGTTAGGAACGAAACAGGCTCTTGGCCCTGGAAAATACGAGGATACGTCTCGACTGTCCAATAAAAAAGCCCGGCTTCGCAGCCGGGCTTTTTCTTTAAGAAAGCGATTTTTGGGCTAGTCTCGGGTCTTTTTCTTCAAGCCCAAGAAGCCAGCCATCAAGCCCAGAGCGATCCATAAGGAACCGCTGGCCGCAGCCGCCGAAGCCGGATTCAGCGAGCAACCGCTGCCTTCGACGAAGCCCTGGAAGGGCGGCGGAGTCGGCGTCACCAGCGGAGTGGGTGTCGGGGTCGGGGTCGGCACGACCACCTGGAACTCGTAGGCCCCGATGTCGCAAATCGCCACGTTGGGATCGAGCACCGCCACCGGCCGAGGTTCGCCGCGTTGGTCGGTGGTCAAAGTGGTGAAGGTCTCCGAACCATCATTGATGAAGGCCGCAACGTCCGCCGCTTGGCATCCATTGGGGTTGGCGCCGTCGATCGCCACGCTACCCACCAACAAGGCATGGGTTTGGGTGGGTCCGCCATTGTCAGCCAAGGGGCCAAGTTGGGGATTGATCGGCGTCGCCGTCGTTCCGACCCGGTCGTTATTGACCCCGTCGACGAAATCGGTGCAACCGTCCGACGGGTCGATCTGGCCGATCAGGTTGTAGCCGCCAGTGGGGAAAAATCCGTTGGCGCAATCTTGGCCGTTGGATTCGCTGGTATTCGCGGCGATGATGCTGTTGAAAATCCGGATCGGGAATTGGACTAAGCCCTGAGGAGCGGGAAAATCGGTGCTGGCGATGCCGCCGCCGTCGCCGCTGGCGGTGTTCAAGGTAATCGTCACGTTGTAGGCGCCCTTGAGCCCATTGGCCCCGCCCGAGGAAACCGTGAAAATACCGCCGCCGCTGGAGGCGGCAGTGTTGCCGCTGATCGTCGAATTGGTGAGAAATAGGGCGAATTCTTCGATGAAGATGCCGCCGCCGTTTCCATCGACGGCATCGTTGCCCGAAATCGTCGAATTGCTGATGCCAACGGTGCCTTCCAAGATAAAAATACCGCCGCCGGACACGGCTTCATTGCCGGCAATCGTCGAATTATTGATCAATACCGCGGGCTCGCCTTCAATCTCTTCGGTGAAAATACCGCCGCCGCTATTCGCGAAGTTATCGACGACCCGGACATCCTCGAGAGTGGTGTTTTGAGCCGAAATATTGATGCCGCCGCCGTTGGAGTCGCCCAAACTTCTCACGTCGCCGCCGGTGACGGTCACACCGGTCAGACTGTCGTTACTGGAGAGATAATAGAAAGTAATGACCCGATCGCCACCGCCGATGCCCGAGGCATCGATGGTGGTGGCATTAGAGCCGGCGCCTTCGATGGCGACGTCGTTCAGCACGTTGAGGTCGCCGGTGGCGTTGTTGGTTTCTTCGCCGGAGAGGGTCAAAACGTAAGTATCGGCGCCGAGCACGATGGTGTCGCCGGTGCCGAGGGTTCCGGTGGACACCGCCAAGCAGCCGCCCTCGAAATCGGTGCCGTCATTGATCGACTCGATGGCATAGCGCAGCGAACAATCGGTGCCGGTGTTGGGCCCGACCAAAGCCGGGTCGGTGGTGATATTGGGGGTGATGGTCGCGGCGTGAACGGTCGCAGCCAATAAGAGGCCGGACAGGCTCAGAGGCAGGCCGAACTTAGACTTCATGGATCTCATGGGACCTCCGTGGGAACGTTTGGATGAAAGCGGCGTTTCCGGAGTTTTACCTCAAATTCTCCTTGGTGAAAAATTAAAAATGAAGAATAAAGCGGCTTTATGGCTTTTCTCGCCGCCTTTCTCTCCGGACTCACAGCCGCCCTTTCCTTCCCCACCATCGTCGCCGGCCAACACTTTCCCGATCTGTCTTGGCTGGCCTGGATCGCGCTGATCCCCTATTTATCAACCTTGCAGGGAGCTCGGCTGGGTCGAGCCGCAGCCCTGACCTTCGTCTTCAGCTTCTCTTGGAACGCCCTCACCTCTTACTGGATTTTCAACGCCCTCTACTTCAACGGTCAGCTTGGCGTCATGGCCAGCTTGGGAGTCTTGGCGACCATGGCTTTTCTTTTGGCCGCCTTGCAGGCCTTCTTCATCCCTTTGACCTTGGTGTTGGTTCGGCGCGGCGGATTCTCTTTCAGCCTCACGGTGGCGGGGCTTTGGGCGATCTATGAGTGGGTCCGAAATTACTGGCCCTTCGGCGGCTATCCTTGGGCCAACCTCGGCTATTCCCTGGCCTCGCAGCTTCGGCTGCTCCAGTCGGCGGATCTCTTCGGTGTCTACGGCCTCACCTTCCTGATCGTCTTGGTAAACGCCGCGCTGTTCGAGGTTTGGCGGGCTTGGCGCCAAAAACATCCTTGGCCTGTGAAAACCTTGAGCCTAACTGCGATCCTCTTTCTCGCCTTCCTCGGCTACGGCCATTTCCGTCTCGGCCAAGTGGAAAAGGCTTCGGCCCGGGACCCCAAGCTCGCTGTGGGTTTGCTGCAACCCAATATCGGCCAGCACATGAAGTGGAAACCCCACCTCAACGACTACATCGAAAAGCTACTGCTCCAAATGACCCGCCAGGCGACCGAGCAAGGCGCTCGATTCGTGATCTGGCCGGAGTCGGCCCTGCCCACCGCCCTGCCGATGGGCTTGACCAACTTCACGCCCTTGAGCTCTTTTTCAGTGCCAGTATTGCTCGGCATCCTTTCGATCGAGCAACCGGTCGGGCTGCTGAAACCGGTGCTCTACAACAGCGCCCTGCAAGTCGAGCCCGGCGGGAAATTCGTAGGCCGGATGCACAAGCAGCACTTGGTCCCGCTGGGCGAGTACGTCCCGTTGAAAAAGCTCCTCTGGTTCGTGAAACCGGTGGCCGCCAAGATGGGCGATTTCCGGGTCATCGAACCCAAGGAATTGCTGCAGGTTGGCGGAAACCCTTACGGCGTTGTCATCTGCTACGAGGACCTCTTCCCGGAGATCGCCCGGAAATACGCCCGGATGGGCGCCCGGTTCCTCGTCAACATCACCAACGACGCCTGGTACGGCGACGTCTCGCAGCTCGATCAACACCTCAATTTTTCGCGCTTCCGGGCGGTGGAGAATCGCCGGGCCCTGGTCCGGGGCACCAACAGCGGCTACACCGCGGCCATCGATCCCAGCGGCCGGATCCGGGCCGAGATACCGAAGTTCATCGAGGCGATCTTGCTGGCGGAGATTCCGTTGAACACCAAGCTTTCGGTCTATTCCCGGTTCGGCGATGGGCTCTGGATCGGGCTCGTCATCCTCGCGCTGGCGATCGCCCGAAGTATCCCAAGTCGGAAAACCGCAGCGTCGTGACGTAGTGCATGAAGGTCCAGAGATAGAAATAGCCCGGCGAGAAGAGATAGGCCAAGCCATTGCCGTGAGTCAGGGTCTTGAAAGGAAATATCTGCTCCGGAACGTAGGGAAGGTTCAGGGCATTGGGCAGGAAACGGTAAAAGGCGTAAAGCCCAAAGACGATGGCGTTGATCACCAGCATGTCGAGGATATAACGATTGCGCCGGGGCTTATCGTCCTTCCACCGCACGTAGTAGTGCAAATACCAGCTCGAATAGTGAAAAAGGATCACCGCGCCCATCAGGTAAAAGTGGTTGGGAACCTTTCCGACCGCGTAAAGCGCGGCGAGGACCGCCGCCGCTAAGAGGAAATAAACGTCATGGGTTTCCATTCGCGCAGGCTGGAGCCGAATGTAAGCCAAGTAGGCAACGAAGCCGAGGGCGGCCACAAGCAAACAATAGGGCGTGATCCAAGCTCCGAGCAGCGGCACTTGGAAAACCTGGGGCGGCATAACCCCGGTGACGAAGCGATAGGTGCCGACGAAGATACTGTCGACGATCATCCCGCTGTAGACGGCGACGAAGGGAAAGAAAGCCAGGCCGCGCTGGATATTGGGTTTGTCCTTCCAGAGGAAACGCTCGTCGGCCGAGAGGTGAACCACGAAATAAACCGAAGCGGCGGTCACCAAGAGATAGAGATTGGGATAAAGGATGTAGCCGCCGAAGATCAGGACCGTCGCGAGGAGATACTTGATCAAGTAAGCCTTGGTGATCTGGCCATACTTATATTGATAGTAATAGCAGGCCAGGAAGTGGCCTTGGCCGAAGACGATGATGGCCTCTTGGATTGCGAGCGGAGTCAGCAGGACCAGGGCCAAGGCGGTCAGCGCCATCGAGATGGTTTTCTCGAAGGGAACGGTCGCGACCGGACGGCTGACGGCAAGAGTGGTTTCCACCGGCGCTGCTATATCCCTTTGCCCGGTTTGGATCAAGCCGTGGCTGGCGTCGCCGGACCCTGCTCACCAAAGGCTAGCATCAGAAGAATGACGAAGTTGGCGATCGGAACGAGCATGAGCAGGCCCCACCAATTGGGCCGGCCGCGGCGCTCGGCGATCGCGGCCCAGGCCAGGGCCAGGATCACCAGGTTGACGAGCGGAATGAGGAAGAGAATCAGCCACCACATCGGCTTCTTGGCCAACTGCAGCAGAAAAACCAAGTTGACGATCGGAAGCAGCGCCATCACGAAGCCCTTGCCGAAGGAAACGCCGAGCTTCTCGCCGACCTTGGCCAGGCAGAACGCGATGCAGATCCAGGCAATCAAGAAGGCCACGATGGTGCCGAAGCCGAGGCCGGCATAGAGTCCCTGCTCGACTTGTCTTTGCATTTCGGTTGGAGTCATCGATTGAATTTAGCATAGGCGATTTCCTGGGGCCCACGAAAAAATCGCCTTACCCTAAGCTCCGGCTGAGAGATGACCCATCCGACCTTGGCGGTAGTCTTCGATGGCTTGGTCGATCTCGGCCTCGCTGTTCATCACGAAGGGGCCGTAGCCGGCGACCGGCTCCTCGATCGGCTCACCGCTCAGCAGCAGGGCCTGAGTTTCTTCTTTGGCTGAAAGCGAGAGGGTCTCGCCTCGCCGGTCGAAGTAAGCCAGCATGACGGGGCCGGCCTCTTCTTCGCGATTCAACTCGACCTTTCCGTTCCGGACCAACAAGAAAGCCGAATGACCTTCGGGCAAGCTCAAGTCGACTGATTTCCCAGCCTGAAGCTTGAGGTCCCAGAGGTTGACCGGAGTGAAAGTCCGGGC